>NZ_JBBMEK010000111.1:0-9761 GCF_040096555.1 Coprococcus intestinihominis
CCCTGCCACTAATCATCTGTTTATGCAAAAATAATTTCCTTTTCCACAATCTCCCTCGCACAAGCCCTTATGTTATTGAGGCATCCTGTCCATTCTAAGGCGTTTTCTGCCTTTAGCTGTTCCGTTATGCCCTGTGCCTGTTTCATACCCTCTATGAGCCTTTCAAAGCGTTCCTGTGCCTGTCTGTTGATGTCGGCAAGGTAGGCGTTTAGCCTGCCGCTTGTAAGAAGATTGGTGTATGTAACTTTACGGTACTGTTTTAGATAATCTAAATGCCGTTGCCCCCAGATGCCTATTGCCTGTTCTTCTTCGGCGGGTACAGTTAAGCACGGTATCAAATAATCCCCTTGCCTTTCGTATTTGCCGCCCAGTTCCTCAAATAATGATTTTGCCATTGTCTGTTACCTCCACATTCTTTTTTATTTTGAATGTCCGCAAAATCCGTCCTACATCTATGGGATTACTTGGAAGATTCCAGTGCATAATCACACGACAATAATTATGAAAATCCAATCCTTCCTGTCCGATTGATGTTGTGGCGAGCACAAATGGACGCATTGGTGAGTTAAAGGCATTTCTGATATTTTCTTTACGCATGACTACCTTGGAATTATCTCCTGCATCCTTTGTAAATCCAACTGCATAACTCGACCTTATTCGACATCCATCACTCTTCCTGTCAGCTCCGTTAATACGTTTTTTGAAATCAGGATAAGTATCAGCGATATAGGTGGCTGTATGTATCTTCAATGAATCCATCATCATGTCATGCACAATCTGATACTGATTTCCATCCGACTGAAAACCTGCTGTTTCTTTCAGCATATGGATATATTCATCAATCATTGCCTGAAAACAGCCATCTTTACAGTATTTAAGTACATTCTGCCAATGGGAATTATCATCCCTGCATCTGCCATAAGCAAGATCAATGATAGCTGTTGACTCCGGCAAATTGAAATTATTGACAAATACCTTTGCAAGCGATGTTGCTCTGGCTGTGCTTCTTCCATTAGAACGATAAATGCATATTGCTGGCGAACCCAGTACCATATTTACCAATGTTTCCAGAAGATCCTCCGGCTTTCTTCCAAGATGAATCTCCTCCGGGGCATCCAAATAACTTCTTAGCTTATCAATATGAGCAATAAAGCCCTTATTTCTCTTATCCTTTGAACTGCTTCTGACCTCAGATGTTGTATCCTCTTCGTCTGTATTCATTTCCCACACAATATCCTCTATCCAATGCTTTGCATAGATGACTCCATCCATGAGCATCGGTGCAAGATAATACCACCTGGCATCTTCCTTATTGTTACCCGAATCACCATACTTTTCTTCGATTATCGCAAGCTTCTCTTTCAGTTTCAGCCGTACAGATTTCTCTATTACTTCTAATGATTCATGATTATTCAATGACTCAATCGGTAAATACATATCAGAAAGTGTCTTTGAAGGATAAAGCAATGCAAACAGGCTCATGCCTCTTACTTCTCCATTTGAAACATTAAACCTGAGCCTTGCCACCGGGTATCGTCTCGAACCATCCGCAAAATACCCCGTATTCTTCTTATCCTGATTCTTTATCTGATGTACCAGTTTTCCAACTGTAAGTCTTTCCGCCTCATAGGAAACAAGCGCACCTATCATTCGTGGAACCATCTCCCATGCAGAAAATACAAGTATTTTTGAAAAGCCTTTGCTGTTTTTATATGCTCCCTGCATCTCATAATATGGCAGTGATGGAGGAATCCACAGATATTTTTCTGCACCGCCGGTAAATGCTTTTTCTTTCAGTGCCTCAAGCCTTGCATTGGTTTTCGGCAGTTCATCATATTTATTGATTTTATTGCGATTCAGCCACAAGAGACATTGTTCTCTTTCACTTCCAAATTCATCTGGATGTTTTATATAATATTTTTCAATCTGCTCTTTAATCTTATATTTCTTCATAAAGGACATAAGATACGGACAGCTCTTTGCATAATCTACCGGTAAAGAATGATTTGAATCCGTTTTTGACAACAATCGTGACATCTGTATATAGGAGTTTATGTCATTTTCATCTATCTGCAAATGATGCTTCACGCTGCTGTCATCCGTATAATCACCGGAATCCATGACAGATATACGCTCTGTCCTGCTGACTCCCTGATACATGGCATTTTCTGCCAGCTCCTTCATACGGATAATTGCACTGTCCCCTGCCTTCAACTCACTTAGAGCATGGGAATAATTCTTCCACACTTCCTTAAATTTAATGTCTTTGACTTCATCATCAAAAAGAAAGTTCATAACCTGAAAAAACTCTGCATAATGCTCATCAAGCTGATTTTCATCTATCTCTTCAAGGGTAGAATACAATTTATATGGTGTAGCCGACAACAGAAGTACCCTTGTATCATGTCCACTAAGGAAACTGTGTGCAAGAATACCAAGCTCACTGTCATCGGATGACAAAAGAAACTTAAATCTCTGAAACTCATCCATGATTACCAGATCCGGCTCAAGCATAGATACACTGATTCTCGCAAACATCACACGAAGCTTATTCATCACATAGTAATTGGAATATGTAAGCTGTTTATTGTATCTTCTTTCATGCAAATGATTAAGCAGCATGTCCCTTATACTTTCATACTCCTGATAATTAAGGATTTTTTCTATCACATTTTGTGGATAGACACCCTTCGTCATCTTTTCGCATTCTGCCACACGATTTTCAAAGTTCCATTTTGCCCATCCATCCCATGCTTTTACAGCATCCATTATCATAAATTTTTCAAGAGAAGTTACATGTCCTTTAAAGTCCGGCATTCTCCTTAAAATGGCATACATAAGTGCTCTTTCCTGCACACTTCCACCTCCGGTGGTCATGCGGAAAGATGTTTCCGGTGTAAGTGGGATAAGCTGTATAAAACCTTCCTTTATCTGCGGATCATTTTCCTGCTCAGTAATCTTTAAATGCTGCATAGACAGTCTGGTATCTGATACTGAGCCGATGGCATTCTTTCCTGTTACATCAAGTTTTCTGATATTCTGATTTGCTATGTTCTGATTAGAGCAGATATAAATTACCTTAAACAGATCATCTTTCTCTTCGATTCTAAGTCTTGCTGTCTTTACAATTGCTCCTCTGGCAATAAGAGTTTTTCCCATACCCACTTCATCTGCTACAAGCACACGATTCTGATTATGCCGGAACAGATAATCCACTCTCTCCACAGTCGCTCTTTGAAAATCCTTCAGACCGGAAAGGGTACGCTTTTCAATTTCATCTATATTAAATTGTAACATGACATCACCTCGTTATCTTCTGATTTTCAAAGTATTACAAAAAGTCTCATACAGTTCACGGAATTCATCCGGTATAATATCCTTATCTGTAACCATCTTAAGCACATATCCAATGTCTTTTATTCTTTCCGGCCCTTCTACAGATGTCTTTAACATCTTTTCATAGAGTGCCGGCATTGCATCACTCGAATTGGCAAAAAAGCCGGATTCTCCCATCTGCTTTCCTTCAAGCATAGATGCTACATAATCATCACCAAGTACAAACGCTATGTACTCAACAAATGATGCCCTATCTTTTACCACACTGTTTACTGCAGCACTTTCTCTGTCATCCGGGAAACCACTTGTAGGGATCATAATAATTCTGCGAATTGTATCATCACCTGATCTTGCAGTAATCTCATAGAACTCTGATAACTGCAAGATCTCAAGCTCTGAAAACTCTATATGTTCTGACAATGTCTGCTCCTGCTTTGAATTAAATGGTGATACTGTAACCTCACTATCA
The DNA here is from genome assembly GCF_040096555.1 of Coprococcus intestinihominis. Classification (NCBI taxonomy): domain Bacteria; kingdom Bacillati; phylum Bacillota; class Clostridia; order Lachnospirales; family Lachnospiraceae; genus Coprococcus; species Coprococcus intestinihominis. The sequence continues at coordinate 3,806 of NZ_JBBMEK010000111.1, forward strand.
GATTCAATACCACTGAACTCAACCTCTATCTTGTACTTTCCAGCATTCTCATTATCTTCTGAAATTACAGCCTGCCTTTTCACTCGGCACAAGTCCTTAATTTTCTGCTCCAGCAGATTTCTATTGTCACTTTCTGTTTCCAAAACAGCATCCGCTACTGTAACCTGCTCAAATGGATTCTTTGCATCTCCTACCGGTCCACAGAATATATCCTCTAAGAATTTATCCCCATTCAGATACATATTCTTTGTACCAAGCCACAGCATCATTTCAACATTTTTATTAATTGCAGAATAGGAAGCATTCATGGAACCAAGATACAGGTCAACATCTGAATATTTCCTTCTCAGATAGATTTTTGCATGAATATCCTGTTTCTTTTTATCTGCGAGTTCATCTGAAATTTCTTCCTCACCATCTATAATCTCATCCTTTAATGCATAGATGGTAAAATTATCTACATCTGATGCTTTGAGTTTTCCAAGCTCAGAACGTCTCGTAACAAGTGTTCTCTTACAGTCCGACAATGCCCTGTCTGTCAGGTTAAAATCTGCAATCACACTTTCTGATAAAAACGGAGACATCACTACAAGCTCATTAAATGTCGAATTGGCATTTCCTCTTTCCTTGCAGAATAGGATATCCTCCTGCATCCGGTAAGCATTTTTTCCAATACCAAGTGGAAGCACTTCAAAATCCTCTCCAAATATTTTACTATCAAGTGAAAAGGATACATCCTTAATGTCTGCACATAATCCACGAATCAGGTTTCTTTTCTTTCCGGCATTATTGCTGGTATTATGCACATTCATTACAAGATAATCCAGAAAATCACAGATAGGCTGAGTCTTTTTCTTCTGTCTGACATTTTTACTGCTATCCATTGCAAAAAGGTTGATTGTATTATTCTTCATTTCCTAATGATATTGGTTCTTTCTTTGTTTTCTTGTTTTTAGATATCATCTTATGACCTGTGTAAATAGCCATAATCATACAAAGCAAAGAACTTGCCGCAAAATATTTATGGCTTGATTTTGAACCTTTATATCCGCTATAAAAAGTTCCTAGCATCGTTATCAATGCTCCGACAGACCAATATTCATGAGCTTTCATTCTAACATCTCCCTTTGTGTTAATTTTAATATGTACCGTTTGATGAAATATGCAAACAGGAATTTGGAACGTGCTTTATAAATTTTTTCCGATCCCCTCAAGTTCGTTCATGGAATCCTTGTTTTTTTCAAGTTCATCTCTGGCTGTTGCATAATATGATTTTTTGAAAAGCATATCCCATGAAAGATATTTTGCCATACAGTCAAACTGCTTATCAATCAGCTCATACTGGATACTGTCTACGGGAGAACCGCCTACAACAATCGTGCCAACTTTTTTATTTTTTAACTGCAATCCACGGCAGTAGCACTTATCAATGATAAGTTTCAATTGTGCTGACATTCCCCACCAATAAACTGGTGTAGCAAAAAGAATCATATCTGCGGCAGCAATTTTATCAATTGTAGGATTTGTATCATCCTTATCGACGCATCCCTTAGAGCATTGACAGACACCACATCCCTTGCATGGTGCAATGTTGAGTTTGTCAGGTTCAATGATTTCAATTTCATTCTTTTCTGATGCTCCTTTTATAAATGCATTGATTGCTGTCAGCGTGTTTCCTTTTCTGGCACTTCCATTAATGATTACAATTTTCATGCGTGTATCCTCCAACTTCCGATTTCATGATATCATTTCTAATACAGATTTTACCGTATTTTTCAGATTCAGTCCATCTTTTAATCCCAGTCGATAGAAAAATTCTTCTGTTTCTGCTCCACTGCTAAAAATTGCATTACAGTATTCCGTAATCACTTCTTCCTGTTCTTGGGATAACGTTTCCAGTAATTTCTGGTATTTCTTATCAATCTCACTTACTGGCTCTTTATCCTGCTTTAACTTCCATTCTGAATATGCTTTCCCCATATGCTCTGTAATTGTCAGATTCACAAATTCCTGCACTTCCTCGGATATGGTGCTCGCAGATTCCTGTTTATCTTTCTTTTTATCATTTGATTTTTCAAGTGTCGTGTCATCAATATAACGAATGATTTCTCGAATATTTGACTTCATCGACTGCAGATATCCTTTCATCAGCACAGCTACTTTTCTAGCATCCGATTTTTCGGTTTCTTTTTCCAGCATATAAAACTCTTCCAGTTCTTTCAGAATATCCATCCCTGCTTTCATCTGAAATTCCACCTCAAGCAAATCATCCATCACTTTATATAATTCTTCCATTGTTTATTTCTGCCTTTCCATATAGCGCCACTATATTTTCCACAATCATCCAAAAATAAATTCCTGTAATCCACATTTCACAACTTCAATTACTGCAACTATCCCCATACCGATATGTGGGAGTAGAACAAACACTACTGTCGTAATAATCGCTGATTTCATTGTCCAGTCCGTACTGATTCCAAACCCAATACTCAAAACTTCTGTCACAACAGAGATTCCGGCTATCAGATAGCAGAATCCAGCAGATAACCCAACCAGGAACACCAGCACAATATTCACCGCTGCAAGTACCAGCCAAACAGGAGCTGCAATAATTCGAAATGGCAGTTTTATCATAAATCTCAACATAATTCTTCCTCCTACTTTGTGCCCAGTGGACACAAGGTTATTTTAGCATATCTGCCAGATATGACTATCTCTTTTTAAACTTCGTGCCCAGTGGGCACAAAGTTCTTACCTGTCTGGAATATCCTTCCCCCAGTACATGTCATGTCGAACTTCAGCATCATAAAACTGATTGATTGTTGCAGGAGCGTTATACAATACCGTCAGCATATACTGCCGGATATTCTTCACTTTGCTTGTACTCCTGTCAAGACTGAAAAACACATACTGGATGTGTTCATACCCGACTTTGAGCAAACGGCTCTTGACCACTTGTGTAGGCACAGCTTCCCCATTGATCTGTTGATATGTCTTTGTCGAACATATTGCATCCAGCATCAGCTCTACCAGCTCTTCTACTCGTCCAGTTCCATAGCTCTGACAAAGGATCTCATATTCGATATTATCATGAATTAACTGTCGATACTCATTTCTCTCCTGTATCCTATCTCTCCCTTTCTCTTGTTCAGATAGATATTGATAAGATTCATTCTCACTAAATTCAGTATAATTATATTCAGTATTATTACAGTTTGTTTTTGAAACTTCTTGAAGTTTGTTTTCTAAACTTCTTGAAGTTTGTTTTTCAAACTCCTTGAAGTTTGTTTTTGAAACTTCTTGAAGTTTATTTTTCAAACTTCCTGAAGTTTGTTTTTCAAACTTCTGTGTATTTACGGGCTTTTCCGGCTCTTTTTTCGCATATTCTTCTATTTCTGTCTCTGTATTTTCTTTTCTCTCTGCTACATTTTCCGGTGTTTCTTCCGAATCAAAGATTGCTGGCTCATCTGGATATTCTGTCAGGCTGAAATTTTTCACGTAAATAACATTTGTTTTTCCAAGTCCGATTCGCCTCTTCTCAATCAATCCAATCCCTTTTTCCTGATCCAGCTCTTTTAGACAATTCACAGCCTTATTCCTGCCACAGTTAAGCATTTCCATAATCTCTTCCACCGAAAAGAAAATATATGCCCTGTCCTCTTCATCAAACCACCGGTTCTTGATGGACAGTGACATCCGGTCTAACATCAGTCCGTACAGCACCTTTGCTTCGCAGGAGAGATTTTTAAAATATTCACTTGTAAACAGCAGTTTGGGAATACGATAAAAACTGTACATATCGCATTCCATTCCTTGAAAATAATGGAATGTTGCTCTTATACTCATGACACATCCCTCCCTTCGTACTTATCAATGATTCTGATTGCTCCATTCCTCCAAAAGCTGACATATAACAGTCCGTATCTTCTGTTCATCATACTCTGGAGGAAAATACTTCTTAATTTCATCCTGTTTTAATGTTACCGTTGTTTTCTTTTTACGCTCTCCTATAACCAGGAGCCGCACAATCTCTTTTGTCAGCGTTTTTTCTTCTCGATGTTGCCTTATTTTTTTTGCCTGTTCCAGACTTGGATATTTTCCGGTACTCTCATGCACTTCCTCCACCATCTCCTGTTCTGGAACCGTAAGGTAGGAAAGCTCTACACCTACCTGCAATCCGATCACATCACGATCTACTGCGTTTAATAGGTCATTCATCAGATAAGTAAGCCGGATATAGCGATACACCTGCCTTGCACTGTCATTTGCGTTCTTTCCAATGTCTTTCGCACTGATACCGCCTGATGTTCCCTGATGATTCATTGCTTCCATCTTCATACGGTAAGCAAATGCCTTTTCACTTGGGAGTATATTAGGTCTCTGCAGATTGCTGTCTACCATCGCACGGACAGCTGTATCTTGATCCATATTTCTGATAATAACCGGAACCTCTTTAAGACCAGCAAGTTGTGCCGCATGTCTCCTTCTGTGACCGGCGATGATTTCATATTCACCATCACCCAGCGGTCGTACCAGTAATGCTGTAAGAATTCCCTCTTCTTTCACACTTTCCACCAGTTCCGCCATTGCCTCATCATCATTTACTTGAAATGGATGGTTCTCGAAAGAATGTAAATGCTCAAGTGAAACCTGCTGGATATCGTTCGTTTCTTCTCCTCCTCCAAGTAATTCATCATAAGATGTCAGTTTTATCTTCGATGCACTTCTACCTTTCATCCAAAAGCACCTCCTGTGTCATCTGCCAATATGCAGCCGCTACTTTTCCTTTTGGATCATGCTCAAATATGCTGATTCCTTCCGCACTGATTTCAGCTGCTCGTACTGAAAATGGAATACTCTGTGGAAAAATCTTAATCTGGTTTCCATATGTATCAAAAATCAGATCAGATATATCTCTTGCATAGTTCGTTCGGTTATCCACCATTGTGATCAATATACCTCCAATTTTCAGTTGTTTGTTAAGCTGTCTTCGCACCTTTCCTATCGTCCGTATCAGCTGTTCTAGACCCTTTACAGGAAGATAAGCCGCCTGGACAGGTATAATAACTGCATCGACACTGGCAAGTGCATTGATCGTCAGCATTCCAAGTGATGGCATACAGTCAATCAATATATAGTCGTATTCTTCTCTCATTCTTTCTATATATTGTTTTAAGACAAGTTCCCTGCTCATAATATTTACAAGTGAAACTTCCATTCCAGAGAGTTCGATGTTTGCCGGAATCAAATCAATTCCTTCCTGGTGATGTAAAATTCCCAGTGTATTTTCAAATAGTTCATCTTCTACAATCTTTGTCAGAATAGTAGCCAGTGTGATTGGTAATTCATCTGGGTTATGATACCCAAGACTTGCTGTCATACTTCCCTGCGGATCATTGTCAATCACAAGCACTTTCTTCCCTGCTTTTGCAAGTCCGACTGCCAGATTCACGCAACTTGTTGTCTTGCCAACCCCGCCTTTTTGTGAACACAATGCCAGCACTTTACAATCCTTCATTACTTTCTCTTCCATCCTTTTTATCCTCCCATAAATAACTTGAACCTTTCAGCATCCATAATGCTGCTTCCAAAAATGCAAGATACCGTTCTGTCATACTATCAAGAACCGATTCTGAAATAACTGGTTTTTCAGACTTCAAATCTTTTGCCACATCCTCCAAAACCAAACTCATTTCCTTCATTTCTGACCGGATAATCTCAATTGTTTCTTTCTTTCCAACAACACATACATGATTGTAAATGCATGATCGGACGATATAATCCTGTTTTTTCATTCCGCTCACTTTCACTCGTTCTTCAATTGTTGCTTTTTCATAAGAATTCACCCGAAAAGAAATGGTCGTTGTGTTGTGTTTTCCATGTCTGTCACCAGCCATCGCTTATTCCTCCTCTTCCTCATGTTTCTTATCTAGCAAACCTGCTAATTTACTCTGTG
>NZ_JBBMEK010000112.1:0-9753 GCF_040096555.1 Coprococcus intestinihominis
GATTGCTAATAAGGCTGCTAAGGCAGAAGAAAATAAGAAAAATGAAATTGTAGCATATTTAGCACATGATATTAGAACACCTTTGACATCAATCATTGGATATCTTAATTTATTGGATGAAATACCCGATATGGATGAAACGAAGCGTATGGAATATATTCATCGAGTGTTAGATAGAGCTGAACATTTAGAAGATTTGGTAAATGAGTTTTTTGAGATTACGCAGTATAATACTGGAGAGGTTATAGCGAATAAAACAAAGATAGATATACACTATATGTTCCTTCAGCTTCAAGATGAATTTTTACCTATGTTAGAAGAGAATAAGAATGAGTTGATTCTTGATATGAAGGGCAAAATTATAGCAAATGTAGATGCTGAAAAGTTGTCAAGAGCATTTTCAAATTTATTAAAAAATGCGATTTTATATAGTTTTCCTAAAACAGCAATTTGTATTTCAGCCAATATTAGTGACAATAATCTTTATATTAAAATGAAGAATAAGGGTAAAACGATTGCAAAAGAAGATTTAGGAAAAATTTTTGGAAAATTCAATCGTTTAGATGGTGCCCGACAATCAAATAATATAGGTGCTGGATTAGGTCTTTCCATTACAAAAGAGATTATTAATTTACACGGAGGAAATATTACGGCTGAAAGTAGCAACAATGAGGTTGTATTTCATGTGAAAATCCCTTTGGAATGAAGGAAATTAGGGAAATAACTATAACTTCTTAATATTTTCTTAGGAAAATTCCTATAAAGTTTTAAAACCATAGAAGCCTCTATTTGATATGATTTATATCAAATAGAGGCTTAATTATATTGTTTGGAGGTTGGTGATTTGATGAATTTACAAATTATGAATGTTACAAAAGAATTTAAGGATAAAAAGGCTGTAGATAAAGTAAATTTAACACTTGCCCCAGGGGTATGGGGACTGCTCGGGGCCAATGGAGCTGGAAAAACGACTTTGATGCGAATGATTACAGACATAATGAGTCCATCATCTGGAGTGATAAAATATAACGGGAAAGATATAAAAAAACTAGGAAAATTATATCGAGAGATTTTAGGTTTCTTGCCTCAAGAATTTGGATGTTCTAGTGATTTTTCAGTAGTTGATTATCTTGAGTATGTTGCTGCATATAAAGGAATTGAAAAAAAAGTTGCAAGAAAGAAAATAGCGGAATTGTTAGATATACTTACTTTAAGTGATGTGAAAAAGAAGAAGATTGTTAAATTATCTGGTGGTATGCGTCGGAGAGTAGGGATTGCTCAAGCAATGCTTAATAATCCGGAAATTTTAATCCTAGATGAACCAACGGCAGGACTTGATCCAGGAGAACGTATTCGATTTCGCAATTTTATATCAGAGTTTTCACAAGATAGAATAGTCTTAATTTCTACACATATTGTTTCTGATATTGAATATATTTCTACCCAAAATGCAATTATGAAAGGCGGGAAAATTGTTGATGTAGGAACCACGGAGGAGTTAGTGAAACAAATTGAGGGAAAGGTGTGGTCAGCTTTAATTCCTGCAAAGGAAGTTGCTGTTTTTGAAAGAAAGCTAAGAATTATTAATCAAAAAAATGAACCGAATGGTATGGTTTCCATACGGTATTTATCCTCAAATTCAGAGGTGGATAATTCCGTTAATGAAGAACCTAGATTAGAAGATTTATATTTGTGGTTATTTCCAGAGGCAGCGTATGAAAGAGAGGTGAAATAGAATGAGAATGTTTATAGTAGAACTTAAAAGAATTTTATCATCTCGAAGAACTTTGATTATTTTAGGTATTGGTCTGATCATGTCAACTTTGATGGGCATATTACCTATCACCTATGAAACCATAAATTATACAGATGCTAATGGTGAGGTGATTAGTTTACAAGGTAAGAAAGCTATTGAATATAAGAAAAGCATACGTTCAAAATATGATGGGGAAGTAACTGGTGAAAAATTAAAAAGTGCATTGACAGCATATCAAAAAGTAATAAAAGAAAATGGGAATATTACAGAGGATAACGAAAAATTTCCATTAACAGTATATACGGAATCAATATCTCCAATTAAGCCGTTATTATCTAAAATGCCCGAAGTATTTGCAGATCCTCAGACTGGCGTAGGTAGTGAGTTAAAAGATATTCCAATAGAGAAAAGTGATGATTTTTATAATAAGGCAAAATCACATTTAGAAGATGTAATTTCTTTAGAATATGATGGTAATAAAAAAATTATAGATACTGCATCTGAAATGTATGAAAAAGTAGAAATGCCTTTTTCATTATATGGAGGGTATTCACGTGATGCATTTGATTATATTACATTAAATATTTTGATACTATTGGTATTGTGCGTGTCTATCGCTGCTCCTACTTTTGCAGAAGGATATCAAAATGGATCTGACTGTATTTTGCGATGCACAAAATTTGGACGGATACCATTTGTAGTATATAAGATATTAGCATTGTTTTTTATTATAATACTATACTATTTAGTGTGTATGTTAATCCAAATAGGAATACTAAATTATAATTTCGGGTTGGAATGTTTAAATACATCAATACAAATGCTGTTTTCAGCCGTGGGATTAGTTTCGCTAAACCTTGGTCAATTACAAGTAGCAGTGGTATTGGGAGGATTGTTATCTATCTTGTGTACAGTTGCCCTTACTCTATTTATCTCAGCTAAAGCCCGAACATCTTTGACAGCAATACTAATTTCGGTAGTAACAGCACTATTGCCAACTATTGTATATGCTGTAGTAGGAACATCATGGCTTGTTTATATTTTACCTTCATCGGGTATTGGAATGCAAAATAGTCTTTTATATCAATTGGTTGATATTAATTTCTTGCCAATGGGTAATGCTGGTGTTTGGACACCATATATGATTATTGGAGGAGCGGTTGTTGAATTGATTGTGTTTTTGATGCTTTCAGTATATTCATATTGTAGGCATCGAGTAGGCTAGGAAGGGAGAAGATTGTATGAGTACAGAAGAAGTAGTAGTGAAGTTTTACGATGCTATATGCGAATATGGACGACCGGGAAGACTTGGAAAAACTTTTCAAACAAAGAAGAATTATTATTTTCTGGATGCAGGAACAGGGAAAGTAGCACAGATAAGAAAAACAGTATATGAGATTTTAACAACATTACTGGAAAGTGATGATGTTACAGAACTATTACAACTTTCTATGGATAGCAGCGAGTTGATTCAAGGCATTGAAGAAATTCAGGAAGCTATAAAAACAGAACATATTCTTTCAGCCAATAAAGTAGAAACTCTAACTGGAGAAGCTGTTACGGATTTGGATGAGGCTTTAGATCATAGAGTACAAAATGTAACATTAGAAGTTACAGAAAAGTGTAATTTGCGATGTAAATACTGTATCTATAATCCATCTCATCCAGAATATAGAGAGTTTGGTCATAAAGATATGGATTGGGAAACAGCTAAAAAAGCTATTGATTTCTTAAAATTACATTCGGATAAGGCGGAAGAAACTCATATTGGATTTTATGGAGGAGAACCTTTAATGAATTTTCCTCTAATAAAACAAGCCGCAGAATATGCGTTAGATGTATTCAATGGGAAAATGACATTTGCGATGACTACGAATGCTACTTTAGTTTCTGATGAAATTGCAGATTTCTTAATGCGCCATGATTTTAACATAATTGTTAGTTTGGATGGACCTGAAGAATTACATGATGCTAATAGGATTATGGTAGACGGAAAAGGTAGTTATACAAAGACGGTTCAAGGCATTAAGAAACTTCTTGAAGCAGAGAAACGGTGGAAAAAGGAATCTAAAATAAGCTTTAATATGGTTGTGTCTGAACCGGATTATGAAAACAAGTACAACAGGATACAAGAATTTTTGGATAATGCAGAATGGATTCCCGATAATATAGGAGTATTAACTTCATCTGTAGATAGAGGACCAGAGGATAGCGAGTATTATCTTCCACAGAGTAAAGAGGAATTTAGATATGTAAAAAGTGCATATGATCCTTTAGATGATTGGGAAAATCACTATAGAGAGGAGCATGAAGAAAGAGAAAAGCCACTATTTTCGGATAGCGTGATTGATAAGGGAATTTCAATTATACATCAAAGACTTTTGTCAGATAAGCCTGTGAAAAATTATGGAATGAATGGTTGTTGTGTTCCAGGAGAACGAAGAATATATGTAACAGTTTCAGGAGAATTTTTACTTTGTGAAAAAGTTGGGAATATTCCTAGTATTGGAAATGTGAATGAAGGTTTTTATAAAGATAGAATTAAAGAACTGTATGTAGATAGTTTCATTCAAGAAGCAAAGAAGTATTGTGGAGAGTGTTGGGCTGTTAATTTGTGTTCCATGTGCTATGTTAACTGCTTTGATCAAAACGGAACTCATTTTGCTTATCGGCACAATTCATGTAGAAGTGAAAGAATATATTTAGAGAATAATTTAGTAAGATATCATACCATCTTGGAAGAAAATCCAGAACGATTATTAGAATATAATCAAAAAGTATTCAAATAGGGAAAATACATTTTTTACATAAATGTGTTTAGTAATACGGAAAGGAGGTGTCGGTATGAAGTTTGTAAATCCAATGGGAAGAGAGCCTGGTAGTGGAATACAGCCGAGAGCATGTACTTGTACATCTGGATACGCAGGATACAGAGGCAATAATGATAGTTGTCTGCATTGCGGATGTGGCTGCGGTTCAGCTGGTGAATATCGTACAGGAAATAGAGTAAAATCTGTTACGACTATCAGAGCATCAGCGTAAGTTAGCTGAAAAAGGGGTATAGCAACTCAAGTATGAGATTTTGCTATGCCCCGATTTTATTTAAGAGGTGTGTCGTATGTTTGTGAAAATAAAGGAATACTATATTTTGTTTATATATACTTTGAAGTTGATATGCAGAATAAGTCTAAAGAATTTTCTTTTTACGGTAACTATTTCGAGCTTAAGTGGATTTCTTCCATTTATTGTTTTGGTAATTAATCAAAGGTTGATTAATGAATTGCAACTAATGGAAAAACCATTGAATATTATACTACAATTAGTGATTTTGTATTTTGCTATTTCTGTCATTCAAAATTTTTTTCAAAATTTAAGTAATTATAATTTGAATAAGCTTAATAATATTACTCAATATGGTATCAACAAAATTCTAATTGAAAAGTGTGGTAAATTATCATTGGAAATGTTAGAACGGACTGAAACATATGATGTTATCACGAGATTAGAGCAGGAAATAGCAATTAAACCTTATCAGACATTGCAAGCAATTATGAATATTTTTTCTAGTATAGTTTCTCTTATATCAGCTTCTATTTTGATCATATCATGGAATTGGAAGATTGAAGTGGCACTTATCATCATCTCTTTAAGTATGTTTGTAGGACAAATTATTATTGGGAATAAGGAATTTATGATGAAATATAGTAGAAGTAATAAGGAGCGAGAAGCCTGGTATTATTCATATCTTTTGACACATGATACTGCGTTTAAAGAAGTAAAATCGTATAATTTGAAAGATTATTTTATAGAAAAATATAAAACCATCAGTTCTTTGTTCATAAAGCAAGAAAATACTATAGAAAAATATAAAACCATTCTTAACTTGATTATAGGTCTTATTCAAGATTTGTTTAGCTTATTTATTATGGTAGTAGCTATTAGTGGGGCTTATGCAGGGGAAATTATGATAGGCACAGTGATGGCTTACTTAAATGCTATTACGATGATAGAAACATCTACAAATACAGTTGCAGCAGGCATATATTCCATTTATAATTCAAATTTATATATGAGAATGTTAAAAGATTTCATTGAAGATTCTGAGGGAGAAGAAAAAATAAGGAAGGATCTTCTAAAGATTGAAAAAATAAATAAAATAGAGTTGAGAAATGTATGTTTCGATTATCCAGAACTTAAAAATGTACTGAAAAATATTTCTTTAACAATTGGTAATAATGATCAAATTGCTATAGTTGGAAAAAATGGTTCTGGAAAAAGCACGTTATTTAAAATCTTGTGTGGGCTGTATTATCCTAAAAGAGGAGAAGTTTTAATAAATGATAAGCCGATAGAGAAATATAGTATTGAAGAATATAGAGAGAGAACTTCTGTATTATTTCAAGACTTTTTGAAGTATGAAGGATCATTAAGAGAAAATGTAATACTTGGAGATATTAGACGTGATAGTACTGATGAAAACGTTAAAGCTGCATTAAATAAGGCAAATGTGGATTTTTTGCTTCAAGAAGAAAAATATTCTTTAGATCGAATACTGGGTAATTGGTTTGATAATGGCAGTCAGTTGTCTGGTGGTCAATGGCAAAAAATAGCCTTATCCAGGGTATATTATAAAGACGCAGATATATACTTGTTAGACGAGCCTAGTTCTGCTTTGGATGCAACAGCAGAATTAAAAATTTTTAACAGCTTTTTTGAAGTAAGTAAAGAAAAAATTGCCATTTATATTACACATCGTGTAAAAATAGCAAAAAATGCCACAAAAATTATTGTTATAGATGAAGGAAAAATAGTTGGTATGGGAAATCATATGGAGTTGTTGAAAAGCTGTTCTGTTTATAATGAGTTATACAAGCAAGAAGTCGAAGAGTATAGAAAAAAAATATTATGAAACCACTAAAAACATTGCAGTTATATGTACTGGTTTAGAGCATGTTACAGCAGAATAGATTTATATTTTGGAATGTACATGAGTAAAAGGTTTATAACTTAAATGTAGATTCACGACAAACATATGAGTGAATTTTCTGTGAACAGTAACCATTCATACGTTTGTCGTGAATATATAGATTGAATAAGTTGACAATGACTATATATTGTGCTAATCTTAGATTGAATTAAAATTTATGCAGGTTCAAGCTAAGAACAGGCAGAGTTTTTAATTTTTTGTTCCGGCAGAACCGGAAGTTAAAGTTGAAGTGTAAACACACTTAAAAAAGGACACTGTCTATAAGGAAGATACAAAAAGTAAAAGAATCTTTTTGTGTCTTTTTTTGTGTCCATTTTTCAGAAAGGAGGATGACGAATGAAAGTAACAAGAAGTACAGGCAGCGTCAGGCTGTGCAGAAAAGAAATACCCCAGGACAGGGTATGATGGCGCAGAGAAAAGCAAAAGAAAAGGAGGAACAATATGCAGACAATCAAAGTAATGTGGGACGGTATCAATGAGCTGGATCTTATGACATTAACGGAAATGGGCAAGGATGGTTATCTTTTTGAGATTGAAAACGGAAGAATCCAAAATATCCTGATGGTGGCTGGAATTTTGAAATAAGAAGAATCTCAGAAAGGAGCAGTATGTATTATTATGATGAATTTGGAAAGGAATTTAAAGATGAATTAAGTTTCCATGAGTATCTGGAGGAAATTGATGAAAGAGCAAAATGGATCCGTATACCGTCACGAAGCTTGAGCGTCCTGACAGTTTCCGGCCATGAAGTACTTGTGCCGGATATGGAAGGTGTCGATATGAAGGACTTACTGGCAGATACAAAGAAGCATTCCGGATTACTGTTACAGTTTCCGGAAGGAATGTATCCCTTGGGAAAAACGGCAGTCAGTACACTGAAAGACCGCGCAAGAATTAAGGGAACGGCACTTATGGATGTCAAAAAATCGGTGCTGGCGGATATTCTTAATGAATGCCTGCAGGTTGCGAAAGGGGATGCGCTTCTGCGGATTTCAGAAGGTAAGGTAAGGGGAGTACTCTCCGGTGATGAAGCAGATTATGCGATTATCTCCATGCCGAAACTCTTTATGGTTGCGTCAGCATATATCAGTGGTGATCGTAATGGCGAGTTTATTTATGGTTATGCAGACCACAATATGGCACAAATCACTTGGAAGATTGTCGATCAAAAGATGACGAAAGCCTATGCAGATCTGATGGAGGAACATGGGAAAAAACCTTTTGGAAACCTTCAGACATTTATCCGCATTGTGAGTTCTGATGTGGGAGCATCGGGAGCAAATATTTTCTATTCCATTTTAGATGGAGACTTTACGATTGTCTTAGGGGAAGCGCTGCGTACAAAGCATCGGCATAAACAGGGATTAGAAGAATTTAGTGAAAATATGGAATCCATTTTCCAGTATTACAAACAGAAACTAAGGGACATAGGAAAGCTGTGTGATATCCGTATCCGGTATCCGGTGAATGCCCTCTCAGAAGTCATGAAGAAACAAAGTTTTGGGAAAAAGCTGATTGCGGAGACGGTAGAACGTTTCAAGACAAACTTCGGTGAACAGCCATGTAGTGCTTACGAAATTTACTGCGGGCTTTGCGAGGCACTTTTTTTTGCAAGGAAAAGCGGCAGCAGCCCATCCAATCTTGTAAAAATGGAAGAAAAAATCGCAAGGTGCATGAATGTACGCTGGCATGACTATGACATACCGGGAGAGATTTCGTTATGAAACTGAAAAAGGCAGAATCTGAAATGCTGCCTGTATGGGTGCTGTCCGGAGTTTATACCAAACCTTTTTTTGCATGGCTGAATGAAGCAGAGAAAAGCAATATATGGGAACACCAGAACGATACGGTGGTAAAAATGAGGCAGGGAAATTTTATCTATCTGTATCTCCAGAAAGGGGCAGGAAAAAATCTTGTGCCCGGGCATGATCTGAAATTTGCGGGATTGTTTGTCAGAAAAAATTACAATCTGTATGACGTGGATATGGAACTTGCTGTATTACTTGGCCTTCCGGAAGAAATAGGTTTTCCATGTAGAACAGACATCAGGAGAGCAGCAGAGGAACGAGCCAGCCAGAAAGCTGATGAAATACTGGAAATGCATTGGCAGGAGTTCCTATTTCAATCCGGGCTTGATACCAAGAGTTTGATTCTGCTGGTGGTCCGTAGTGAAATCAGAGAGCGTGCAGAGAACTATTATCTGCAGGGCAGGAATCTTGCTGATATCAAATTCGTACCGAAGATTTCTTTGGAGACATCTTTTTCCGATACCATGTATTTGCTGTTCTTGGAATATGGAGAGCAGGTGGTGGAAAAGATTGCAAAGCGGTGGATCAAACGGAATATTGCGTATATTTCGCAGCAGCGAATTCTTTTCGGCTGCGTGCGGGATGAATTCAGGGAAATTTTAAATACTCCGAATGACCGTATCCATAAAATCAAACGTCTGATACAGGCACTTGAAGGAAACAATAGCAGGACAGTAAAGATAGTCCTTTGTCGGAATGGGAAGGTGATTCATACAAATGTGCGAGCGGTGGATATATGTAATCCCAAAGGATGTTACGCTGTTAAGAGCCTTGTCCCAAAAGACAGGGGAGCTTTATATCGTGTCTTTGGAAAGGCAGCAGAATTCCGGATAGAAGATATACAGAGTGTGTCATGCGGCAGAGAGCTTCTTTATGAAGATACAAAGAAGAAAACAGCATAAAATTAGCAGAAACAGGAGGAAACGAATTAATGAAAAATTATCAATATTTAAATCTGGAACAGAAAATGTTAAGAATCAGAAGGAAAATGCCAACTCTTTTAAAAAAATTTTACAATGATGAGGCGGAGTATGATTTTTCCACACTGGATGATATTTACGAGGCAATGACACCGGCATTAAATAAATATGGCGTGAACTTTGATATTGTGCGTGAAATACCTACCCAGTATGACAAAGAGGGGCATCCGACATATCTTGTATTAGATAAAGATGACTTTTGGAGATATGAAGCAGACGTAG
>NZ_JBBMEK010000113.1:0-9722 GCF_040096555.1 Coprococcus intestinihominis
CCATCAAACAATCATACGGATCTTCTTTGTTGTCTGGATCATCTACAATTTCTTCACTAATCAACGATGCATCTGGATTTACAATATCACTTGTCGTTTCCAATTTAGTTCCTGTTTCTTTATCAATTAAACTGACTTGTGTAATTTTGCCAGTTTTAGGAACAAGAGTAATCATGTAAGTTGAAATTGAATTTGATATTTTTTCTTGATATATGATAGATCTTCCACATGCTAACGTTGTATAATCATTCAAGTCGTATGTCAGTTCTACATGACCTTCGCTTAAATCGATTGTATTTCCTGCATCGTCCTTAATCCATCGAATATTTTGACTATGATTTTCTAACCAGTTTGTATCAATTGTATATGTTGCCGTTCCGACATTGTCAGTTACATTCCATTCTGCTTCTCCATCTGTAAACATAGAAAAGCTGTCTCCATTAGCTGTATAAGAAATTGTTCCGCTTGTCGAAATATTGTCTTTATCAATTTTTGTAGCATTCTGAGTATCTATTGTTAAATTTTCTCTATAAATTTTTGATGTTGCACCATTGTAACTGCTAGATACCGTTTCATAAATAAGAAGTTGTCTTTCAAGATCATCCATCGAAAATGAAATCGTTGCATTTCCATTTTCTTTATTTATTTTCCACTCAACATCTTGCCAATATTTATTATTTTCATCTGTTGCGCCATTTCTAACAGCTTCGGAATATTTTTTAGTATCCACAATTGCTGAATCATTCAACCAGCCTTTTGTTCCTAGCTTGTTTTGATAATTATCATCTTGATCGTATTCTTTATTAAGGACATCAAAATACTCTATTGTATTACCAGCAACCGCATTTAATGTGATTGTGTATTTATGATTTTTTGCAGTAATCAATGCTGTTCCACTAATTCCACCTGTTGAGTATTTCTCCAATAAATTCCCCTTTTGAAAAGTTCCACAAGTTAAATTAGCTATGTAATATCCATCATCAAGCTGTAATTTCGTATCATTTTCAGCTTTTTTCAATCCATCTATTGCATCTTGCAAATTCTGCAAAACTGTACCAACATATTTATCTGGAATCGCATCTACATCTTCAATCGCATCTCGTACTTCCTTAAATTCTACCCAGCTTTCTGCGGTATAATCACTTTCATTCAGTTTATCTGCTTTTTCAATCAGTGCTTTTAACTGTTTTCTTTCTTCGCTTTCTGCTTTCGCTGGCTCTAAATTTTCTATTGCCTCCTGCAGATTTTGTAATACTATCCCAACATACTGATCAGGTATTTCATCCACATCATCTATGGATTCTCGTACTTCTTTAAACTCTGCCCAGCTTTCTGCGGTATAATCACTTTCATTCAGTTTATCTGCTTTTTCAATCAGTGCTTTTAACTGTTTTCTTTCTTCGCTTTCTGCTTTCGCTGGCTCTAAATTTTCTATTGCCTCCTGCAGATTTTGTAATACTATCCCAACATACTGATCAGGTATTTCATCCACATCATCTATGGATTCTCGTACTTCTTTAAACTCTGCCCAGCTTTCTGCGGTATAATCACTTTCATTCAGTTTATCTGCTTTTTCAATCAGTGCTTTTAACCGTTTTCTTTCTTCGCTTTCTGCTTTCGCCGGCTCTAAATTATCTATTGCCTCCTGCAGGTTTTGTAATACTATTCCCACAAATTTATCCGGTATTTCATCTACATTTTCTATAGAATCCCGTACATCTTTGAACTCTGCCCAGCTTTCTGCGGTATAATCGTTTTCATTCAGTTTATCTGCTTTTTCAATCAATGCCTTTAACTGTTTACGTTCTTCATTTTCTGTTTGTACTAATTCCAGATTATTAATTGCTTCCTGTAAATTCTGTAAAATTACTCCCACAAATTTATCCGGTATTTCATCTACATCATCTATAGATTCTCGTACTTCTTTAAATTCTGCCCAACTTTCTGCGGTATAATCGTTCTCATTTAATTTGTCTGCTTTTTCAATCAATGTTTTTAGTTGATCTCGTTCAGAAACATTTTGTGTTTCATTTATCGCATTTACAGCACTAGCATAGCTTGTAATGGGTGTTTGAACCACTCCCGTTATCATTGTGCTCGCCAGAAGAATCGCAGTTAAACTTTTATAGATTTTTCTTCTCATATCTTTTTCTCCTTACAGAATTCATTTTTGTTATTTGCTCTTACTAAGTAAAAAGGCGATTCTTGTCGAACCGCCTTTTATGGTCATATCATTGCTTATTTTTCCCAAATCATTTGTTGTTATCACAATTACATGGACCATTTTTTAATCTCTCAGCTTTACTCGTAACAATTATTCAGACCTTCTGTATTTTTCTAAATAACCGGAAAATTATTCTTATTCTGTTACTCCTGGCAAGATTACGATATCTCCTTCTGCATTAACCGGCATTACATTTAATACATTAATCGAAAATTTCGCATCATATTTTGTATTTATAGTTGGAATAGAATCTGTTGTAAAAGTAATTCCAATAACGGCTTTGGAGCTGTCTCCATCTAAATGAACAACTTCATAATCATCATTTCCAAATGTACCATCCTGATTTGTATCCACATCCACTTCTTTCAGGTAGCCTTTCATTCCCATAGCCTTGAAAGATGATTTAAAGTTCAATGTAACTGTATATGTTCCATCACTATTCTCTACATACGTTGTGTCTTCAACAGCACCATTTCCCATAGACAGATTACTGTCAACAGCTGACGCATTATACTTTCCATCTTTATACAGATTTGTGGCTAATGTTGTAGTGTCTCCTGCCGCTGCAAACGCAGACACACTCATACCCATAGCCATTGTTGCCACAGTTGCTACCGCCGCTAATTTCTTCACAAATTTGTTCTTCATAAAATCCTCCTTCTGAACGCCGTCTTTGAGTACGTTCTAAAAATTCTAGTTTAAAGTCATCTAAGTTAGCCACAATATTGCTTTGGTTACTTGTATCTAACTCCTTGTCTGAAAGATACCATAATTTGCCATTCAATGTCAACACCATTTTTTACAAGTTTGTTGCCTGAATTGCAACAAACAGGCCGTTATTTCCTTTGATTTTGTTGTTATTCAGACAACAACGGACGCAAAAGTGCTGTTATTGATAGTATTTTATCAACAACAGCACTTTATTGAAATTTTTTCTTATTTTGTTACATGATATGCGTAAATGAGAATTTTTCTCATTTCAATTTATACCCAGAAATATAATAGTGCAGTGCTTTCCGGCATGTGCATTGGTCCTACACTGCAGGTTACGGTAACTGGTACAATTCCCATCGTGCCAATCCCCGTCCATCGGTGGATTCTGCACGCTTCCATCGGGATTTTCACTATATTATTCTCTATTCTTGCTTCTTCCAAAACTTCATTATGCTCATACTTCAATGTTTTCAGTTTTCCAGCCATCATTTCACCACTCACTCTGGAGTGTGCTGCCATCTCTTTCAGCTTTAATTCCAGATAGCTTTCTCCCTTCTCCTGAACGATTTTGGCTATATCTTCAAATCCTCTCATCGCCATAGAGTCTCTTCCCTGCCCCTGCTTTTTATTCATCCGGTAAAGCCGGAACACTACCGGATGCCTTTCACATTTCTGCAGATTGTGCTGTATCTCCTGATCCAGTTCATTCTCTTTTTTCTTGTATACTGATTTTTTCTCTGTATAGGCGTTAATCATCAGTTCCAGCATGTGGATGTCGATATTCTCCACCATAACATCCAGTGATTCCTCGATTTCTTCCGGTTTTGCACCGATTTCTTCCAGATATTTTTCAAGATTCTCATACAGCTTGGTATATCTTTCCAGCCATTCTTCACCTGCTGCGGTAAATTCCAGTGATTCTGTCAGGATTCCTCTTTCTATGCAGTTCTTAAAATAACGGTTTACCGTTGATCGATTCACGCCATAAGATTCTGCGATACTTCCCTGAGCTCCACGTTTCTTTTCTACTCTTGACAGGCGTTGTAAATATTGCAGTTGCAGCATTGTAGGTCTGTTCTGTCTCTTTAGATGTTCACCTTTTTCCATTTTCTTGTTCCTCTCTTCGTCACCATACATGAATATTCAATTCCCGATAATCGATTGGCAATGGCTTCTGATCAAAGCGTGTAATCGCAATGATTGCCACTGCTTCTGTAATCGGGATTCCTGTATTGGCAGTATAAGTACAGATGTCTGTCGGTAACTGATAAACACCTTTTTCTTCTTTCGCCTGTATCCATTCATCATCTCTTCTGTACCATACATAGCCGATGGATTCGTCCTTTTTTGTCCTGAGCAGGAAGCAGTTCTGGGACTTTTTCACTCTTAATATAACAGAATGTTCCAGTTTCCCGTACTCTGGTGCAAGGAATCTTGGATTGCGTCGTTCCGGTTCATACAGTCCGAATGCCATCGGGAACTCACCATCCTCATAAAAGGTATACAAGTCCATATCGTCATAAACTCTGTCGTATACGTCACCGTACTGCAGAAAGTTTTCAATTCCTTTTAACCCTTCCGGACTGATATAATGTTCCACTCTACAGGCATCTTCCTGCGCCCTCTGCTGATCCATTCCACTTACCATCTGGAAGAACTGTGTCAGTTTCTCATGGCGTGCAAGGCACTCCATACCTTCCAGTTTTCCCTTATCGCTCAGTTCCAGATGTCCGTTTTCCGGCTCACACAAAAATCCTTTTTTCACCAGACTCCGCACCAGGCCTGCCGCTTCATATCCGGTTATATTCACTTCTCTGGCATACTCTTTCGATGTGATCTGTCTGCCTTGCCTCCACATCCGGTAGACATATTCCAGAAGATCTTCTTCCAGTTCGCCTCTGGCTTTTGTCACATCAATATTTCTGTTTTCAATCTTTCTTCCCATGTTACCTTTCCTACCTGTCTTTTTTAATATCTATCCGCTACACGATATCCGGTATTTTCTGCAAAAGACTTCCATCCAGTAAGCATATCGTTTTTTTCTTGGAGCCTTTCTTTTTCTCTGCGACAAACCCCATATTACAGGTGAAATGTATTTCACCCAACCACTGCTGTTCGTACTCTATGTGAAATGCTGTGGCAGGAATTTTAATACTGTGATCATTTACTTCTTCCTTCTTCCAGATTCCATGCATGTTCTGATACCAGATTGTTCTGTCATCCTCGTTCTCTGGATGCTCTGTTAGTTCCAGCCATATCTCCCAAGGCTCTATGTGCAGCCAGCCATCCCGTTCAAACCGCATATCTTCGATAGCTGCTTTTCTCTCTTTTCCAATCTCTGTGGTGTAAAAGGAATACCACATCTGATACTTTCCCGGTTTCAACTTCTTCCAAAGCGTGTGGCAGTCTACACTTTTCGGAATGGAACTTCTTCCACCTTCATTGATAAATTTCCATAAATTGTCGATTTTGTCCGGATCGGATACTTCACACGCCATGAGTCTGCCGTCCCTGTCTGCTGTCTTTTCATCGACTCCGCTCATTTGCAAGAACTGATTCCAGCCTTCAGCTGCCCGTTGCAGTTGTCTCGCATACTCCGTTCCGCTTTCTGTCAGTGCCGGAATCTTCGCATCACTGTCCGTTTCCAGAAATCCTTCCTCTTGTAATTTCTTAATGTTCGTTTTCCAGTGATACTCGGTCAGGTCATAGTCTAATACGATGATTCTTTTGATCTGCTTATCATCCTCCTGCCTTTTCCTCATCTGAAAAATCGTACGCAGAATATCTTTTTGCAGGTATTCTTTTGCCACTTTCTTTGTTTCCATTGCTTTTTCCTCTGTTTCTCGTTTTCCGATTACGTTTTGGTTAGTTGGTTCAAACCATGTAATTTTAATTATATTGTCCTTTTTTCAGGTTTGTCAATGCATTTTCCTCTACAACATTATAATTCCATATAAAAATATCCAAAAACATGTTTTTGGATATTTTTTCGACATACTTTTGGATATTTTCATAGTTAATTTCCTGTTTCCTTTAATTTTGACTCATCCGTAGTCTGTGCGTCAACGCAGACTGCATGGATGGCAAGCCGCTTGCTGTATCCGTTCCCTGTACAGGTAGAAAGTGTCAGTATCTTGTTACTGGTCTGCGGCTTTACTCCTGTATCAACATCGGAATCTTTTATCATCTGGTCGATAAATTTCTGATACTCTTCGCCCGGCTGGTATCCTACTTTGTATACATCACCGCCATTGACTGCATCCTCATAAGAGAAGATTCGATAACGGTAGGCGGTTGTCTCAGAATATACAGTGAAGTATTGATTCTCTTTCCAGAAACCGTCATCCTTATATTTTTTCAGGCTCCCGAACATGCTTCCGTCATTCATATTGTGACCGTAAATAATGTTGTAATAATCCGAAAAATCAGATTTGTTAAGACCTTCCAAAAAGATACACCCCGCGATGTGGCTGTTGCCATGCAGGTCGGTTCTCAGATATTTCTGATTGTCACCTGAATACAGAATCGGATAATTGATGCCAAGTTCGTCCTGATTATCAAACCGTATCCACCCGATGGCATCTGGATTCTCGGCTTTCAGCTTGTCAAATTCTACTTTTACATCTGTAGCCCACCAGTCTTTTTTCTTCTGTTTTCCATCATTTGGTTCGGACTCATCATTTACATACTCTTCGGCAAGTTTGTCATAATCTCTGGCAGATTTCCATCGGTCGATGTATGGGGGCAGGATATGCATAAGTGCTACCCCGATTAAAACCACTGCCAGAATGATCCATATCAGCCATCGGTATGAGCTTTTTTTCTTCATGTTGTCTCTCCCATTTTTCCTGTTAGTTCTCTCGAACCACTATCGTCATTATGGAATGTGTGGTCAGAATTGTCAATCTTTTTCTTCTGGCGTACTGTCTGTTGCCTGTCCGTCTGCCCCTATCTGTCTATCTGCTCCTGTTTCTCCATCTGCTTCTGCCTGTCCGTCTACGAGGTCGTAGCTCATATCGAGTAAATCCAGAACTTTTGAATCGCTGACAGAACCGTCCAGCGGAACTGCCAGCCAGTGCTTCTTGTCCATGTACTTTGCCGGAGCAAGGTGATACATTTCGATGTAGTTGCCTATCATGTCCGGCTCTGCCTGAACCTCCATGAAAGTTGTTCTTTCGGCTGGTTGGTAAAAGATGGCATAAGGTGCGGCGGTTCTTGGGTTTTTGAAGATGGTGACGGGGTATCCGGATTTGTTGATGGTGTCTGGATGGGTGGGGTATTGCTTTTGGATGTATGTGAATATTTCTTGTTGGTTCATGTGGGATCCCTTCTTTTTCTCATAATGAATGGATGACCTCTGCCATCCATTATCATTTATTATAACTTTTCTGATTCGCTTATTACAATAGCTTTTTAACAAGTCTCTGTTTTTGAAACAAAAGAAAGCTACCAGTTTTTTTCCTCTGATAGCTTTCCATTCATTCTTATTCTGTTGGAAACATCGCTGTTTCCAGCTTACTCATCTCTGTATCCGAAAGACCATACTTTCCTGAATTATCTTTTTCCACTGATACTTTTACAGTAACAGTTTTTCCATAACTGTTCTTTTCAAGACTCTTCTGGACACTTTCTGTTAATACAGCTGCAAAGACTTCCGGATCATTTCCATCCAATCCCTGCTTTATTTTTTCATTGCTTACCTCTGTAGAGCTTTGTTGCAATGTCTGAAATACATTGGATGGTTCAACTTGTACACTTACTGTATAGACTCCATCCTCTTCTTTCACATCCTGTACTTTGTATTTTGCCAGTTTCTTTACTTCTGCCAGTTTTTCTGCATAATCAGCAATTCCTTTATCCGTAATGTTATCGGAATCATCAAATTGCTGTTGGATACTCTCATTAAAATCCTCTTCGATTTCTTTCTTGGCATCTTTTTCCGAGATTTCTAACAGATTCGCATAGTCCTTATATTCTCCATGATAGTATGCATCAAGAGAACTTTGGACGTAGGATTTGGAATCGAAGTCTGGTTGTTTGGTACAAGCATTTACTAACAAACTTACTAATAATATATTTGATATAAAAAATATCTTTTTATCTTTCATTATTTTTTCAGAATCGTGTTACCACAATAAAATCTGAATCCTCCTTATTCCATTTATTACTCCAGTCTCGGAAATGCGAATGGCACATATCCGTTTTTTTTGCCACCTTACTATGTTCTTCTTGGACAGTTTTTAAAAAATCAATCAAATCTTCTAATTCTTCTAAAGTTCCATCAAACGTTGCTTCACTCAACTTCATTAATTTTTCACTATCTTTTTCATATCCAAAAAATTTCATTTTTTTAATTTCCTTTCCAGCCATTTTCTTCCAGCCATTTTCTTGTACTATTTGTTAAATTAGGCGTTCCTTTATGTGCATCATGTACTGTTCCATCTTGATTTAATGATGTTCCATCTTTAAAATGAACATGTGGTTGCTGTCCTTCAGTATGAGCACCATCAACTCGATCCACCTCTTTTGGAGCTTGCCCCTTTTCTACTTGTTTTTGCATTTGATTTCGGCTAGTTGGTTTCTTGTTTGAATCTGTACTTCCCTTGTTTTTACTTGATTTCTGAATTCGTACATCAAACATATTAGATAATGCACTTCCAGCAATAGCTACACCTGTTCCTGCTACACCAACTCCTGCAACCGCTGCTGGGACACTAACTTCAGCGGCCAATCCGCCACTCATTACTGTTCCGCCTCCACCTAATATTGTTAAGCCCGCTCCGCCGATTATCATTGCTATACCGGTGCTTAATTTTAAACTGTCTTTTAATGTTCCAGTATACTCAATACGTATATTCGGGAATTTTTCTATTAATCGTTGCAATTCCATATTGCTCGTAAAAATAATGCTTAGTCCTGCAACTATAGCTCCAGTCTTTATTTGTTTTTGTATTCGTTCACTATCTTTACTACATAGCTTTCTTTTAATTTCCTGACGGATTTCGCTTGTTCGAGCCTCTGCATACGCATGAAATGAAGTATAAATTCCATTGGCTTTCCCATTACTATTAGTTTTTACAAATTTAGTACCGTTGGAAATTTTATTTCCACTATACCTACTCTTATTACCTTGATAAGAATTACTATAACCATTTCCAGTAAATTTTACTGAATTTTTCTTTGATGAATTACTTACCAATGCATTCTTTATTCTCTGATTTGGACGGCTGATTGCATTTTTTACTGTCTTAACAACATTTTTTACAGTTTTTATAACTGTTTTTGCTGCTTTTACAACCGTTTTTGCCACCTTCTTAGCTGCACCCTTAATCCTGCTCCACAGGGAATGTCCTGTCGGATCACTGTAATTCAGCGGATTATTGGTTGTATAATCGTAGCGGTTTCTGGTTAATGGATTTTCTGTCGTTCCAAGATCACTATCTTCAGTTGTAAAGGTTCCGTTCTCTGCGTTATAGTATCTTGCCCGCAGATACTGAAGTCCTGTTTTTACATTTGTGGACTCCCCATTGTAACCGTAGTAATTGACACCGTCTGCTGTTCCCGATGTAAGGTTACCGTATGAATCATACTGATAACTGTTCGTCAGATTAGCTGTTTCGGTCAGGATTCCGGTCACGCTGTTTCTTCCGTCATATAAATAATAACTGCTTTCTGTGGATTTATCAACGCTTATACGTTCTCCGATTCCACTTTCTCCATAAGTATAAGCCTGACGGACTTTCTCGTCTGCCCCATACTCTGCGAGGACTTCTGTATTTTCACG
>NZ_JBBMEK010000114.1:0-9707 GCF_040096555.1 Coprococcus intestinihominis
AGGGCGTGCCCGGTTTTTTCATGAATTATCATGGTGACTGGGAAATTGCCTTTTATCAGAAGAATAACGGCTATCTCTGTCCGGTGTGGAGTGATGAGGGACTGCTCATTGCGTTCCAGATCCGTTTGGATGTACCTTATCAGAAACGGAAATATGTATGGCTCAGCAGTGCGAAGATGGAAAAGGGATGTTCTCCTGGAAGTCCGGTAAGTTTTTCCGGTGTCCTGAACAGTCCGGTGATTTACGTGACGGAAGGTGTTTTGAAAGCAGAAGCAGCTTACCAGAGAACCGGACATCCTTATCTCGGAAATCCGGGTGTGTCCGCTTATAAAGAATTGGAACTGGCGCTGAACCGGTTAAAAGCTCATGGAGTAAAAGTAGTCATTGAAGCAAATGATATGGACAAATGTATACGTCTTCATTGTGATCGCGCTTACAGCGAAGCCTGTGCAGACTGTGAGGGCAGCAGTCATGAATGTCCGAAGAAGAGAGAAAAACGGGATCATATCCGGAAAGGATGTCTGAAACTCTATGAGATTTGTGAAAAACTGGGTTTGATCTGTAAGCGTGCGGTTTGGGATACAGATGACGAAGGTTACTGGGAGGAGAATTACAAAGGCATTGACGACTGGGAATTACGGGAATTATGAAAAAAGTTAGGTATAGGTTTTTGGGCGTATCTTTGTTATAATATAACTAATAGAGAAGGAGTGTGAATGATATGGTTAAAGAAAAAAAACGCCTTCCGGTGGGATTGGAAAATTTTGAGCAGATTATTAACGATAACTATTATTATGTGGATAAGACGGGGCTGATTTCAGAACTGATCCGTAACGGTGGAATGGTGAATCTTTTTACCAGACCAAGACGCTTTGGGAAAACCTTAAATATGAGTATGTTGGAACACTTTTTTTCCATAGAGAGAGACCAAAGTATCTTTGAGGGATTGGAAATTTCAAAAGATACAAAATTGTGTAAAGAGTATATGGGGAAATATCCGGTTATTTCCATTTCCCTGAAAGGAATCAATGCCGCCACTTATGAGGATGCATTTGATTTTGCAGTTCGAATCATGAAAAAAGTAGCCCGTAATGTTCAGTTTCTTTTGGGGAGTGATGCCTTAAGTGATTATGACAAGTTAGAATATAAGGAACTTTTGAATAATAATATGAGTGAGGCTGCATTTTGCGGTGGATTGAAAATATTATCGGAATTATTGGAGAAACATTATGGAACAAAAGTAGTTCTTTTGATTGATGAGTATGATGTTCCATTAGCAAAAGCATTTGAAAACGGGTATTATGATCAGATGATCTTTTTAATCCGTAGTTTATTGGAACAGGCATTGAAAACGAATGACAGCTTGAAATTTGCAGTGATGACAGGATGCATGCGTATTTCAAAAGAAAGTATCTTTACGGGGCTTAATAACCTGAAAGTATTGTCCATTACAGATGAACGGTATGATGAATATTTCGGTTTTACAGATACGGAAGTAAGAGAAATGCTGAAGTATTATGAAATCGAGGATCATTATGAAGAAGTAAAGAACTGGTATGACGGGTATCAGTTTGGCAGCGTGGAAGTGTACTGCCCCTGGGATGTATTGAATTACTGTGATAAATTAAAAGACCATGCGGATTCTTTTCCGGAAAATTATTGGATCAACACCAGCAGTAATGATGCCGTCAAGAAATTCATTCAAATGTCCGGTAATTTTAAAACCAAGCGTGAGATTGAAACTCTGCTTGCCGGAGAGGAAATCATAAAAGAGATTCATCAGGAGCTTGTCTATCCGGAAATGTATCAGTCGTTAGAGAACGTCTGGAGCCTGTTGTTTATGACGGGATATTTAACACAGCGTGGAAGGGTTGATGCAAAACGGTATAAACTTGCGATACCGAATCTGGAAATCCGGGATATTTTTGAAACACAGATCATGGAATACTTTAAAGAGAGCGTTGCAAAGGACGGCGATACATTAAGCCGATTCTGTGATGCCCTGAAAAACGGTGAGGAAACGAAGGTAGGAGACATTTTTGAAAGCTACCTGAAAAAGACCATCAGTATCCGGGATACGTTTGTGAGAAAAGCAAGCAAGGAGAACTTTTATCATGGGATACTGCTTGGAATCCTGGGCGTGAAGGAAGAATGGTACGTATCGTCCAATCAGGAAAGTGGCGAAGGATACAGCGATATTCTCGTTGAAACTGAAAACAGTGAAACGGTTATTCTTATCGAAGTTAAGTATGCCAATGACGGAAATCTTGATCAGGCTTGTGAACAGGCACTACAGCAGATAGAGGAAAAGAAATATGATGAAGAACTCCGGGAGAACGGAGTGGATAAAATTTTAAAATATGGGATTGCGTGTTATATGAAACGATGCAAAGTAAAACTGGCAGATTCATGATACGTCCCAAAACAATCAGGTGATAAAAAAGCGGAACTGTAAGAGTGCAGTTCCGTTTTTTTATGGCCTGATTTATGAGCCAGAGGAAAGGAGATGAAGCATATGCACATACGGGAACGCCCTACATAAGATTCGGGGAAATAAGAATACACAATCACACTCAAAAACCAACAGGAAAGGAGCGTTGCAATTGAAACATAGAAAACACAGATGGCTGGCGGGAACGCTGGCTTTTCTTTTATCCTGTTCTGCACTTATTCCGTCTGGGAATGCTGTATTTGCGGCATCAAAAGGCAGAATAGCAGAATCAGAGACAAATGTAACAAAGGAGGAAAAAGGCGATGAGGGAGAGGAACAGATCACCGCCGAAACCCTGACGATTGAGCAGGGAGAAACATTTGAAATCGAAAAAGATTTTACAGGTCTTTCTTTGAAAAAGGGCGAAAAGGCTGTATTGAAAGATGTTGTCAGTGAAGACGGACAAGGATTTTTTGCGGACCGTCCGGGCACTTACCTGAGTACCTATCTGATTACACCGGAAAAAGGTGATAGTTATGAAGTGACACGTAAGATCGTAGTTAAGCCTCGTGAGGCTGAGAGCAAAGGGGCAGATCATGGACAGAAAGGGAACAAAGAGGATACGGAGGAAAGTGATCCTGAGCCGGAACCCGTCCTGACAGAGGTGCCGGAGGTACCGGAAAACACAGAGCATTTGAAACTGGATGTATCTCCGGATAATGCTGCTTTTTTATCAGTTGTGCCGGAAAGCATGGCAAAAAACAGGTCGATCAACGCCAATCTGGTAGTGGGGGAAAGACTTCCGTATCCATCTAGTTTGGGGAATTATTCTACAACCTATTTTACGGTAAATGGGCATGTAGCATATTGTCTGGAATCGGCAAAGACTTCACCGCCATCCAGTGATTATGTCGCAAACATATTTGAAAGCAATCTGGCTTTACAGAAAGTCCTCTATTATGGATATGGAGGACCGGGAGATATTACAGACAGTTATATGCCGGGGTTTGACTGGAAACTGAAATATATTTTCACACACATTGCGGCATCCTATGCATATTGCGGAACAGACGGTTTTTATGGCTGTACATTTGAAAACATCCAGTCGTCAGGATTATGGGATTACATCCAGTATTTAAATGGTTTGGAGGCACCTCCAAAAGCTGCAATCGATCTTTCTCCGACTTCGGCTGCCGCATATGAAAGCAATGGGGAGCAGCGTACAAAAGAATTTCACTTAAAAGGCGATCACAGAAACTATATTGCGCTGAATCTGCCGGAGAATGTGACTTATCATAGCGGTGATACCACGAAAACAGGCAGTGTGAAAATTTCCGGCGGTACAAAGTTCTATTTCAGTGCCCCGATGACAGTAACCGGAACTTGGAATTCAGGTTCCCTAGCAGGACAGATGGGAACACAGTGGAAAACCTTAGTTGTTTCTACGGGAGGAACCACGCAGGATATTGGCTATGGCACATTCTTTGAAGAGGAAAGTGATTCTGTCAGCTTTCAGGTAAAATGGATGGATTATGCAAAAGTCAAGGTCATGAAAAAGGATAATGTGACCAACACAGCCCTTGCCGGTGCGGTCTTTGGAATTTACAGTGACAAAGAGTGTACCAAACTGATTACCAAGATGCCGGCAACCAATGAAAAAGGGGAAACACAGGTAGAGATCCCGAAGACACAGGATACGGTATATTTAAAAGAGATTTCCGTTCCCCAGGGATATAAGCTGAATACTTCATCTTTCAATGTGAAACTGGAGGCAGGGAAAACCCAGAGCCAAACGGTGACAAATGAGGAGCAGAAAGGAAAAATCACAATCCGAAAGAGCGGTGAGGTGCTTTCTTCCGTATCCGGAAAAGAAGGGCATCTTACGTTCCAGTATCAGTCTGCACCGTTTGGAGAGGCAAGTTATTTTATCTACGCAGCAGAAAACATTGTAAGCCAGGATCAGAAGACACCAATCTATCAGTCTGGCGAGCTGGTGGACAAGCTGACGACAAAGGCAGACGGAAGCATCACAAGTAAGGAGCTGCACTTAGGAAAGTATAAGATTGTGGAACAGAAAGCTCCGGCAGATCTTACCATTGGAAAGACTGAGGCAGATCGTACACAATTTGTCACCCTTTCTTATGCCGGACAGACGGTAGAACTGGTGCAGGAGGAAGCTGCTTATGTGAATGCCAGACCGGGAGTAAAGGTGCAGGCAGTGAAACAGTCTGAAAATGACAAGGTGACTTTAGAGGGCGCTGTATTTGGACTGTATGCAGGGGAAGACATTGCCAATGCAGCCGGAGTCGTTGTTGTGAAGAAAGATACCTTAATCGAGAGCGTTACATCTGATAAAGACGGAGTGGCAGCGTTCCAAGCGGATATTCCGATTAATTTCCGTTACTATCTGAAAGAGATTCAGGCACCGGAATTTTATTATATGAGTACGGACCGTTATGACTTCCTGTTTGAGTATGAGAACGACACAATGTATACTTACGAATTTACACACACATTTTCCAATAAAGAAGTGCGTGGGGAAGTCCATGTCTTCAAGATAGACAAAGATGCGGAAGAATATATCAGCCAGGGAGATGCTAATCTGGATGGCGCTGTATATGGACTGTATGCAGCAGAGGACATCAAACATCCGAATGGGAAGTCGGAAGACGTCCATAAAAAGGATGATTTGGTTGCGCAGGGTGTGATCAAAGATGGAAAAGTTGATTTTACGAATCTGTATCTGGGGAATTATTATGTAAAAGAAATTTCGCCGGGAGAAGGATACCTGCTGGATGAAACAGCATATCAGGTAGAAGTTGGCTATGAAGGACAGGAGGTTGCTATTGTACACCGGAATGTAACGGTAAAAGAAACGGTAAAAAAACAGGCTTTTGAATTAATTAAGATTTCCGAGGATGGAAACCAGACAGAGACGGAGTTGTTGGAAGGAGCCGGATTTAAGGTATTCCTTATTCAGGATTTAAAAGGTGTGAAAGATGGAAGCTTGAAACCATCGGAAGGAAATGCTTTCAAAGCAGAGGATTTTATCGGCTATGACTATTCAGAAGATGAAACGGCACATTATTACGAGAATGGTAAGAAAGTTTCGGTGGAAGAGCTGTTTACGGATAAGAAAGGATTTGTACGTTCTCCAGAACTTCCATATGGAAAATATGTGGTTTTTGAATCTACAACTCCAGAAAATCTCCAGACCATCAATCCATTCCTTGTAACAATTACCGAAGATAGCAGGGAACCGCAGCCATGGCGTATTTTTGATGATAGACCGATCCAGTTTTTCCTTAAGATTATCAAGGAAGATGCACAGACACATCTTCCGGTATTAAATAATCACGCACAATATAAAATCTATGATGTGAAAAAGAAAGAATATGTGACAATGAAGGTGCGCTATCCGGAAGAAAAGGAACTGGATGTATTTGAAACGAATGACGAAGGTTATCTTATGACACCAGAGCAGCTAAAGATGGGAACTTACCGCATAGAAGAAGTAAAAGCTCCTGATTTATATGTACAGCCAGGGTATGAAATGGCGTTGAAAGACGGAGAGAGCGATATTCCATTAAACCAGTTGTCACAGACAGGCGCTTATGAAGATGAAAAACGCGATTTCATTACGATCACTGTGAATTCCGAAACAGCTTATGAAGTAGAGGAAGAAACCGGAAAATATATTGTCGTAGTACGCCAGCAAAACGATGAAGCGGTAGGAAGTCTGACCATCAAGAAAACAGGGGAAGATATTGTGGGTGCTAAGAATGTGGAAGAATCCCTTCTTACAAAAATGAAAAATGGCATCGCAGGCACAATAAATTCTATCAGTGAATTTTTCGGCAAAGAGGAAGTCATAGAAGAAGACAGCGGCTATATGTTCCAATATGAGAAGAAGGGAGCAGAGGGTATAACCTTTGAAGTTTATGCAAAAGAAACGATTTATACACCAGATGGACAGAAAGATGAAGCTGGTAACCGCAAAGTGTTGTATGAAAAAGATGGACTTGTTGCAAAACTTGTGACCGGAAAAGAGGGAACTGTATCACTTCACAATCTGCCGGTTGGTTCCTATTACCTGAAGGAGACGGATGTTGGAAATCATCATTTTGTTCTGGACCCTGGAGCAAAAGAATTTGAAATTAAGTATCAGGGACAGGAAGTAGCGGTAGATTATGTTTCTATGGAACTTGAAAATAAACGCCAGAAAATAGAACTTGCCCTTACCAAACAATCTAAGGAAACGAAAGAACCGGTACAGGGTGCCGTATTTGGGCTGTATGCAGAGGAAGATATTTTAGACCTCACAGGGGAAGTGATTGTAAAGGCAGGAGAATTTCTTGCGAAAGCAGAATCGGCAGAAGATGGAACCCTCCGATTTGACATTGACCTTCCGCATGGAAAATATATGGTGAAAGAGTTGGAAGCAGCACCGGGGTATCTGAAGACAGAAGAAACATGGTCCTTTGACGCAACCTATCAGAATCCGGAGCTGGAGGTGATTTCCCTTGCAAAAGAGATTCAAAATCAGCCGACAGTTGTAGAAATCACAAAAACTGACATCACAGATGAAAAGGAAGTGGAAGGGGCAAAACTTCAAATCCTTGATAAGGACGGGGAAATAGTGGAAGAATGGGTTTCCACAAAAGAACCGCATAAAGTGTATGCGTTAGAACCGGGCGAATACATCCTGCATGAAGAGGCAGCCCCGGAAGGATATCTTGTTGTATCCGATGTTCCTTTCGTTGTCGAAGAAACAGGGGAAATTCAGAAAGTAGAGATGAAAGATGAACGTCCATCCGGTCAGCTCCTGATTCAGAAGACAGATGCGGAAAATAAAGCACCGCTTGCAGGCGTAGAATTTGAGCTCCGCAATAAAGCTACTGGGGAAGTAGTTGGAACACTGGTGACCGGCGAGGATGGAACTGCAAAGAGTGAAGAACTGCCGATTGCAGTTTATGAAGAGGGCAAATATGTAGAACCGATTGTATATGTTCTTGTGGAAACGAAACCGTTAGAAGGCTATGAAGCGAATACAGAAGAGGTGGAAGTGGTATTTGAATATCAGGATGATGAAACCAAAATCATTGAAGTAACAGAAGAGGTTGAAAATACTAGAAAACCAGGAACTCCGCCGCCGGATGCACCGAAGACAGGGGACGATACAAGAGCATGGATTCCGGTTGTAATTATGAGTGTTGCCTTACTCGGAGCTTTCTTTATAGTAATCCGTATCCGAAGACGGAAAAGATAGAATATAATAATTGTAGAATGTAACATGTAATGATGGAGATTGTCACTTGGAATTCGAGATGGCAATCTCTTTTTTTATTGGAGGAAAGAATATGCGACATATTGGAGAAAAAATTATTTTGGTGCTCTGCATTGTGGTTTTTGGAATTGCAGCCATGAACCTTGTGGAAATAGGAAAGGAATATTATGACGGACAGAAAGAGTATGAGGAACTCAAGGAATACACAGAAGAAGAACCGAACGGGCAGCAGGATGATCCGGCAGAAAGTAAAGCAGAAGAGAAGACGATTGATTTTGCGGAGCTTCGCAAAATCAATGAGGATATTGTTGCCTGGATACAGATTCCAGGGATTGGTGTGGATTATCCGGTAGTACAGGGAGACGATAACGAGTATTATCTGCATCATACGTTCCGAAAAGAAGCAAATAAGGCAGGAAGTATCTTTTTAGATTATCGGAATCGTGCAGATTTTACAGAGCAACGTGTGATCATATACGGGCACAATATGAAAGACGGCAGTATGTTCAGTAATCTGAAAAAATATCAGGACAACGCATTTCGGAAAGAATTTGGGATTGCATACCTGTATCTGCCGGAGAAAACTCTGCAGTTGGAAATCGTAGCATGTGAAAGCGTATCCATGAGAGCAGAAGTATATGCTTTGGAATACAATGCGACCTGTGACTGGCCGGAAGAAATCATACTGTCTACCTGTAGTTCCTCTTCGTATACGAGATTGACTTTGAGATGTAGAATAGCAGAAGTAGTACATCATTAAAAAGTCTTTTAGTCAATGTAAAGATTAGGCAATGAAAAATTAGATGAACTGCAAAAAGAGAAAGTTGCCGGTATGGGGAAATCAACCAAGAAGAGAATCGGTATATGAAATAGAGAGATACATGCATGAAAGAAAAGGGGATTGTTGTTACGTCAAAGTAATTATAGGGACGATTCTTTTTTATTTAGGGAGATGTGCTAAGAAACTATTTAAGCAATGACAAAGGCTGATTAATCAACAAGGGTATGCAGATAGAGAGAAGTGTTATGTTACTAGCATAAGAGCTACATCATTTAAGGTAGCAGGAGGCATAACTATGCAAGACTACAACACGATTATCGGCTCCATCCAGATGCGTTTGAATGGATGCCAGACCAGGTCCGTTATGGAACGTTACAAGATTGGCTCAGGTACATTAAATCTGATCATGAGCCGATACCATGCCAACGGAATCCCAGTCGAGGAACTCCGAATGATGGCACCTAAGAAAGTTGTATTAAAGAATTACATGAGAAATGGCTGCCTGCTCATTGGAGAAAAGACAGCCATTCTTTATAAGATACATCATTCATCTATTCTGTTTTTTGCGGTTCGTTTTTGGAAGTGAAATTAATATATTTGGCACGTTGTAAAATTGAAATAACTGCATCAATGCTTTCAGGATTGGAGAAGCTCATGATAAAAGGTTCTTCTTTAAATTCCATGGGTTCGAACCCAGGATTCTGATCTGGATTCTTGAGTATATGGATGGGACGTGCACTCTGATTATAAAATGCCAGTTGTGCGGAATCTGTAGTGTTACCGATGACACCAATGCCTACATCCCCTTTTCCAAAATCTATTCTATGTTTATTTAAGTTGCTCATTTTCCAAAATCTCCTTTTTCAAAAATAGCATATTTAGTAATTTTCTATTATTCCAGAAGTAGGGATATCTTTTAAAAAGTCACTGTTGGAATTAATCGTAGAATCTACAATCTGAACGCCGCTACGTTTCATCATTCGGAATTTGAAATCAAGAAGTTCCGGTGGAACTTTCAGTTCAGCTGCAGCCTGGAAAAAGGACATATCAGCGTTAAGCATCTCCAGGACATCTTCATCCTCCAGAAGATAATCAGTGGCAAAGCAATTCGCTTCATATTCATATTGTGATACTCCATCGAATAATTCAAAATCATGAAAACACTTGATCTGAAGGGTTTTCTGATGAAGGAGTGCGTGACTGATCTC
>NZ_JBBMEK010000115.1:0-9619 GCF_040096555.1 Coprococcus intestinihominis
TCGCCGTGGTTTTACAAGCGGTGAGATCATGGTTGTGCTGGTTGCATCCTCTCCTGTTTTCCCTTCTAAGAATAATTTTGTCAAAGCCCTCAGAAAAGAACATCCGGAGATTACAACTGTGATTCTCAATGTCAATGACCAGAATACCAGCATGGTTCTGGGCGAACGCAATATTACTCTTTACGGCAAAGGCTACATTGTTGATACATTATGCGGCCATACATTTGCCATTTCACCATCTGCCTTCTATCAGGTAAATCCGGTTCAAACAGAGCTTCTTTACCAAACAGCCATGGATTATGCCGGACTGACAGGTAAAGAAACCGTTGTAGATGTCTACTGCGGTATCGGAACCATTGGCATCATCGCCGCTGACAAAGCCAAATCCGTTATTGGTGTTGAATTAAATCCAGCCTCTGTGAAAGACGCCCGAAACAATGCCCGTCACAACAATATCGGAAACATTACCTTCTATCAGAATGATGCTGAACGCTTCTTAAACGAAATGCAGGAACAGAATGCCAAGGCAGATGTGATCTTCATGGACCCTCCGAGAGCCGGTTCCACACAATCTTTCATGGCCTCTGCCATCTCTCTGAATCCGGACCGCATTGTTTATATTTCCTGTAATCCGGAAACACTGGCAAGGGATCTGGAATTTTTTAAGAAACATCAGTATACCGCTGAGAAAATTCAGCCGGTGGATATGTTCCCATTCACAACACATATGGAAACTGTATGCCTCTTAACCCGCAGAAAGTAAGGAGTTTTCACTTCTTTTCTTGCCAACGGACAACAATTTGTCCACGAAAAAATCCCCAAGGAATGAATATATCCTTGGGGTTTTTTTCGTCTATTATTTTGCTGTTGTTTCAGCAGTTTCTGTCGTCGTTTCAGCGACAGTTTCTGTTTCGGAAGCTGCTGTCTCTGCTGCACTTTCGCTGGCTGCAGCACTCTCTGTGGATGCTGCAGTATCTGAAGTTGTCTCTGTTGCAGCCTCTGTCTCATGCAGATATGCAACGTGATGTCTGCTATCTTTCACTTCAATATCTGCTGTCAGATCAGACATATAATCATTCAGCTTGTTGGATGTGATGGTATCTTTGATGTTCACATACCATTCTTCTTTATTATCTCCTACAAAGTAAATGATATGATAGCCATAATCGGATTCTACAATACCTGTATCACCAGGCTTACGGGAAGCATCGAAAATCCAGTCATTGAAGTTTGTAACCATCTGACCTTCTTTGACTGCTTCATACAGACCGCCATTTGTATTGGAACCTGTATCATCGCTGTATGTCTTGGCAAGCTCTGCAAAACT
The DNA here is from genome assembly GCF_040096555.1 of Coprococcus intestinihominis. NCBI lineage: Bacteria > Bacillati > Bacillota > Clostridia > Lachnospirales > Lachnospiraceae > Coprococcus > Coprococcus intestinihominis. The sequence goes on from NZ_JBBMEK010000115.1 coordinate 1,328, forward strand.
GTCCTCTGTTGCATCACCGTTCTTCCAGTCATCCAGAATCTGCTCAGCTTTAATCTTTGCTGCTGCTTTTGCATCTTCCTTAGCCTGTTCCTGTGCCTCTGCAGATTCAGTCTCTGCTGTTTCTGTTTCACCAGCTGCAGTTGTTTCTGTCTCGTCAGTCTCTGCCGCATCAGAAGATGAAGTATCTGCACTGATCAGAATCTGTCGAACATCAACGGTCTTTATATGATCAAGGTATCTGTCTTTGAAGTAAACAACATAATATGCATTATTGGCAGTATCTTCGATCACAGTTGTATCTCCTGCCTGACGATCCGCATCAAATAACCAGTTAGCAACATCTGTAGGGCTGATAGAGGATTTCTTCTTGCCTGTATTCAGAGAATCAACGGTTGTATCAGATGCATACTTATTATAAACTTTCTCGAAAGAAGCTTCATCCTTGATCTTGGAAAGCATCTCATCAGCTTTTGCTTTGGCAGCTGCCATTGCTGCTTCCTTCGCTTCTTCTTCAGCCTTGGCTGCGGCTTCGCTTTCTTCCGCACTCATTGTCTCAGATTCTGTCTCTGTCTGAGTTTCTGTCATTGCAGTTTCAGAAGTGCTCTCTGCGGCTGTTTCAGAAATACTTTCAGCCGCTGTTTCTGTCTGGGCCTCTGTTTCAGTCTCAGTCTCTTCTTCCGGCATATCTGCTTCAATCTTGCAGACTCTGTAATCTACAGAATCATAATTGTCCTTGTTCTCATCATAGTAAGTATTGATCTCGTCATCTGTGACTTCGATATTGTCCTTGACATCATTGTAATAAGCAGATGCAAGACCGCTCATCTCTACATATGGTTTGATACCTTCAAGTGTTGCATCACTGCCAAATACAGACTTGCAATATTCATCTTCACTGACTCCCTGCTGCTGGGCATAGGATTTAATGGAAGTGACCATATCGTCATAATCAGAAGATGCATCATACTCAAAACCTTTTTCATTGGCTTCATCTGTCAGTGCGTAAACATTCTTCAGCTGATTGACTGCCTGCTGCTGGAAATAATCATCCCATGTCATTGTATCTGAATACTGCTGCTGATCCAGCGGTTTGGATGTATCCAGACCAAAGTAAGACAGATAACTGCCATATGTGGAAGCAAATGAATTCAGGCTGCTGTAATAATAATAGTCAAATTCAGCTTTCTGAATTTCATGATCGCCAACTGTAATATATGGGCCATGCTTTTCCTGATAATTATCATAGAACTTCCAGGCAGCAATACATACACAAATGATCACTGCGAGAATACAACCTGTTTTGATGATTGCCTTCTCCTTCTTTGCCTTTTTCTCTTCCTCCTGACGACGCTGCATCTTCAGGTCATACTTTGTCATTTTCTTCTCCGACTTTGTGTTGTCTGCCGGACTATTGGATTTGTTGTTCTTTTCAGACATATCAACTGCCGCGATGCCCACCGTTCTGGCAAGTACCGCGTCGCTCCTTCCTACTATTAATTTCTAATATTCTTCATAGCTTACTTCTGTCCAGGCCAGCGACAGATTGCTGTTGTCACTGGCAGCATCCTCAAATACCCACATAAGTCTGGAACCATAAGAAGTAATCTCCATACATTCACGATTAATGATCGTGACATGTGTCTCTTCCGTTATATCTGTCAATGCATCATAAAAGCCTTCCAGATCATTGCCATAATATTCCGGAAAATCAAACACATCAAATAGGTATTTTTGTGCTGAGGATTCTGACGCCATAAACTTTCCATTTAATGTAATCTCTTTCATCGTCCTAGTCTCCCTCTCATTCCGCCATATGGAATGCAGTGCTTTAATGGTAATAGAATACGCCCGGTCCACAGCATCCGGCACCTGGACATAAACAGCCGCATGCCGCATTCAGACATAAAATCTTGCAGCACCAGTCTGATACATTGATGGTCGGCATCCCGTATGACTGTCCCATATCCTGATACCACTGTCCACCGGATTCCAGCTGACTGAGCAGCTGCCGATACTGCATGTTATTCGGATCCAATTCCACTGCTTTTCTGGCATGCTCCTTGGCATTGATATTGCTTCCCATTCTTGCATTGGCAAGGGCACTCAGATAATACCACTGTGCATTCCTGTTGGAAATACTGTCAAGTACATGCAGAGCTTCCGTATAACTTCCGGCATTGATATAATTGGCCGCCGCACGGAATTTCAGAGAATCCTCATCCTGATACTGGTTCTGCTGATTCTGCTGCTGGCTGCCATAACCGCCATAACCACTGCCATAGCCGCCAAATCCACCGAAACTGCCCCAAAAATCCTGGCCGCCGGCTGAATTACCATAGCCATAGCCGCCATAACCTGCACTGCTCTGCCCTGAAGTACCATGCTCACGCTCATTGATAATCTGATTGTAAGCAGCCTGCACTTCTTTGAACTTTGCCTCAGCCGCCTCTTTATTCGGATTATTAATATTGGCGTCAGGATGATACTTCCTGCTCAGTCTTCGATATGCTTTTTTTATTTCATCATTGCTGGCATCTCTGCTTACGCCAAGTACCTGATAGGGATCTGTCATTCGTTCTCTCCTGCCTTATTTCTTTTATTATATACTGAGGCAAACTTTGCCCATACACCGGAATAAAGAATATTCCGAAGAATACCTGCATCCTGCACAATCGGCAGACGCTCAAATGCCCTGCAGCATTCTGCCATCTGCATCATCAGCATGTTCTGACATTCACTGTCAAAGTTCTCGTGATCTTTTATTGTCATGAAAGGATTATAGTTCCCGGACACGGCATCCTTCTCTATATCCTCATAAGCATCCATCAGATAAATAAATTTGCCGAGGAAAAAACCCATCTGTCTGAGATCTGATGCCCAGGCATCCTCCCGGCAGACAAAAATCTCTGCCAACATCTTACCCGTTAGGCAGGCCGCCTCCTCTACATTGTCAGAACAACTTTTCTCGCATGCAGAAAGCGCCTTCATATAATCAACGACTGCCTGATGCTGACGCGGATACTTCTCTCTGATGCCGCGATATGTCTTTGACAGCAGCTGTGCAGCTGCATAACGGGAAAGCTTTCTGTCATCCTGCCAATCATCCAGCAAATTGTGATAGGCCAGCAATATATTCATATCCGCACAGTAAGAAGAAAAATCATTCCACCGCTCTGTATGCTTTTTCATCGGATGGACCAGACATCTTCCCGTCTTCTCATGCATTTCATGTTCATAAACACCATTCAGAAGGATAACAAGAAATGTCATATCATATGTCAGCGTCAACTGACCGGCACGTCCGTGAAGGCCGTGAAGTGCATGACATAAACCGCAGTAATAAGCATCGTATGCCGCTGATTCCTTAACTTTTAATTCCGCCCTGTTGACTGTAATATATCCAAACATCTGATTCCTTTCAAATTCACTGTTAAAGTATTGTCTGCAAGCGCATACATCTATATTAATTCCAAACAATTCAAATAACAATTAAATGAATATGATAATTTTATAAAACTCTGAGAAACAAATCATGCAGGTATAAAGGCAGGCACACCAGACCTGCCGGTGTGCCCGTGTCAAATGATCATTGATTATGCCAGTCTTGCCATAAATGCTTCGTTGTTGATGATTGCACGTTTGTGCGTACCTGTGCCGATCAGACCCTTCTCGTCATAAACATTCACTTCAAATACAAGCTTCTTGCCGTTGACTTCCTTTAAAAGGCTTTCGCATCTGACTTTCATGCCAATCGGTGTTGCCGCAATATGCTTGATATCAACGGATACACCAACTGTGCCTTCGCCTTCTGCCAGTTCAGACTGAACGCTTTCTGCACATGTGCCTTCCATTAATGCAATCATACTAGGCGTTGCATAAACAGGTAATAAACCGCTGCCCACCTTGCTGGCTGTTACATCTTCTGTTACAACAATACTCTTCTCATTCTTAATTCCTGCTTCCATTGATAAAGCCTCCTTATGATGTCGTATTCCTCAGAACTATTCGTAATCGTCCTCTTCACTGCTCATATCTTCGTCAGACTCGGATTCTTTTTCCTCATCATCTTCATCCTCAGAATCTTCATCAGAATCTTCCTTCATCTCATCCTCAAAAATGTCTTCATCATCGACGTCAAGGGCAATATCATAAACATCACCGCCAATGCTTGGCTTATCGTCTTCATCATCCGCATCCTCGCCGCTTGAAAGGATCTTAACATCTCCGTCCATAAGTTCTTCAACTGCAACGGAAAGTGGCTTTTTGTTCTTATAATCCGGAACTGCAGATTCTGCACCTGCAATAATCTGCCTTGCACGCTTGGCAGCTGCAATAACGATAGAATATCTGCTGCTGACGATCGGCTGCTCGCCCTCTTTGACTTCGCTGTTAACAGCGTCCATTAATTCTGTATAAGATGGATGTAACATGTATCATTCTCCTTTTCTATATGGCTGCAGATTTCTCTGCAATTCTTGAATCTTCGCACCGTTAAACTGTGTTCTCTGATGTTCTGTTTCAATCAGACGGTTCACTGCATCCACACAGTGCTCCACCTCATCATTGATCACAATGTAATCATACTGATCAACATGCGCTGCTTCAGCACATGCCTGGGCAAGCCGTGATGCGATCACGTCATCACTCTCAGTCTTACGATTGCGAAGTCTTCTTTCAAGTTCTTCAATTGTCGGTGGTGTCAGAAAAATCAGAATTGCCTCCGGCACCGCTTTCTTTACTGCAAACGCGCCTTGCTGCTCAATCTCAAGAATCACATCATAACCGGCAGCCAGATTCTCTTCTACATACTGACGAGGTGTCCCGTAAGAATGTTCGACATACTGCGCATATTCCAGAAATGCATCGTTCTCAATCATCTGCTGAAATTCTTCATCACTCTTGAAAAAATAATGCACACCATGCTCTTCACCATTTCTCGGACTGCGTGTCGTTGCAGAAATGGACAGTTTATATCTCTCAGGGTACTTCTCAAGAAGTCTGCCGACAACCGTTCCCTTACCGGCACCTGAAAAACCAGAGATAATCGTCAAAATACCTCTCTTCTGATCACTCATCTTCCTCATCCTTTTCTATATCTGTTAATTGTTCCTGAATATCCCGTCCCTGATACCGTCCGGCAATTGTCTCCGGCTGCAAAGCGGATAAGACAACATGATCATCTGTCATAATGATCACGGCACGGGTTCTTCGTCCCTGCGTTGCATCAATTGCTCTGCCTTCATCCTTGGCATTCTGAACAATCCGCTTGCTGGGCGCTGAATCAGGACTGATAATGGCCACAATCTTGGCCGCATTCACCATATTGCCAAAACCGATATTGATCAATCTGCTCATCGCATACTCTCCGATTATTCAATATTCTGAATCTGTTCTCTGACCTTCTCAATATCTGTCTTCAGATCAATGGCTGTATTGGAAATCAACAGGTCATTGGCCTTTGACAGAATGGTATTGGCCTCTCTGTTCATCTCCTGAGCAATGAAGTCCAGCTTGCGGCCGACGCTTCCGCCATTCACAAGTGTTGTCCTCGTTGCCTCAATATGACTCTTCAAACGAACAATCTCCTCATCTACGCAAAGCTTATCCGCATAAATCGTTGTCTCCATGGCAATTCTGCCTTCATCGATATTCGTGTCACCAAGCAAATCTCTGACCTTATCCTCAAGACGTGCCCTGTAGTCCGCAATGATCTGAGGCGAACGTTCTTCAATATAAGCCACATACGCCAACATGCCGTCCAGCTTGGCGATCAGATCATTCTTCAGCTGTTCGCCTTCCCGGCTTCTTGTCTCTACAAGACCCTCACAGGCCTTTGTAATCGCCGGCTCAATGAAATGCCATAATTCATCTTCATCAACGGTCTGTTCTTCTACTGTCAGAACCTCCGGATATCGTGAAAGTGCAGAAGTCCGCACATCATTCTCTATGCTAAAATCTTCAGACATCTGGCGAAGGGCATCCATATATTCCGCTGCCAGTTCCCTGTTGTACTTCAGACAGCTTCTGTTCTCTGTATAGTCTTCATAGGTAATAAAAATATCCACTTTACCTCTCTGAATATACTTCTTCAACAGACTGCGGATGGCTGACTCGAAAAAGCTCAGCTTCTTCGGCATCTTGATCGTGATATCACAATATCTGTGATTCACAGACTTCATCTCTACAATGACCTTTCTGTCTTTATCGGCGATCTCGCATCGCCCAAAACCAGTCATACTCTTTAACATCTGGTTCACCTGCTCTCATGGTATTGCATATGCCATCCTCTTCTGCCTTCGATTCGGATGGATATATATGGACATATACACTTTATTATAAAACACAAAAAAATACAAGTCAACACCAAAAGCATACTCGAACAATACTTTCTGCAAAAGTTCCTTGCCCCTCTCTCTTTATATATGGTATGATATTATCTGAATTGAAAAGAAAGGAAGTACATCAATATGGCTTTAGATGGACTTGTTATATCCAATATCGTATATGAACTCTCGGAGACACTGACGGGAGGACGTATTAATAAAATTTATCAGCCGGAACCGGATGCTCTGATTCTCGGCATTAAGAATAATCGTACCAATTACAAACTGTTGATTTCTGCCAGTGCCTCTCTGCCACTGATTTATCTGACAGATGATACGCCGGCCAATCCGGCTGTAGCGCCGAACTTCTGCATGTTGCTGCGCAAACACATCAACGGCGGCAAGATTCTTTCCATTACCCAGCCCGGACTGGAACGTATCCTGCATTTTCATATTGAACATCTCAACGAAATGGGGGATGTCTGTGAAAAGATACTCATTGTAGAATTGATGGGCAAACACAGCAATATTATTTTCTGCCAGCCGGATATGACCATTATCGACAGTATCAAACATATTTCTGCCAATGTCAGCTCCATCCGTGAAGTGCTTCCAGGCAGACAGTATTTTATCGCTGAAACCCAGCACAAACTGAATCCTCTGGAAGTGGATGAGACATCCTTTATCGGTAAAGTTCTTGCCCAGCCTCTTCCTGTCGGCAAAGCGATTTACACAATGATTACCGGCATCAGTCCGTTGATTGCCGAAGAACTCTGTTTCCGGGCTTCCATCGATTCCGGTGCCAGCACCAAAGCTTTATCAGAACTGGAACAGCTACATCTTTACCGAACCTTTGAGAAATTAAAAGAAGATATCATTGAGCATCGCTATCAGCCGAATATTGTTTCCGATGAGGGCACACCGACAGAGTTTTCTTCTACTCAGCTGACCTGTTACGGAGAATTACAGGAGGAGGATTTCGACAGTATTTCCGAAGTTCTGAGATATTATTACGCCGCCCGCAATGCGGCTACAAGAATCCGCCAGCGATCCTCCGACCTTCGACGCATTGTAACAACAGCCCTTGAGAGATGCCGCAAGAAATATGCCCTTCAGGAGAAACAATTAAAGGACACTGAGAAGAAGGATAAATACCGTATTTACGGCGAAATGTTAAACACCTACGGCTACAGTCTGGAACCCGGTGCCAAAAGTCTTAAATGTATCAACTATTATACGAATGAAGAAATCCAGGTACCTCTGGACTCCCAGTTAAGCGCCCATGAAAACTCCGTCAAATATTTTGACCGCTATGCCAAGTTAAAACGTACATGGGAAGCCCTGTCCGTCCAGATTCAGGAAACAAAAGACGAACTGGAACATCTGGATTCCATTAGCACTGCCCTTGATATCGCCGTCTCAGAAGATGATCTGATTCAGCTCAAGGAAGAACTGATTCAGTTTGGCTATATCAAACGCCATTTTTCCGGCAAAAAGGGCAACAAAAAAGTCCGCATTAACAGCAAGCCATTCCACTATATCTCATCAGATGGCTTCCATATGTATGTGGGCAAGAATAACTTCCAGAACGAAGAATTGACCTTCAAATTCGCCACAGGCAACGACTGGTGGTTCCATGCCAAAGGCATCCCGGGCTCCCACGTTATTGTCAAGAGCGAAGGACAGGAGCTGCCGGACCGCACCTTCGAAGAAGCCGGCCGACTGGCCGCTTACTACTCCAAAGGCCGTGACGCGGAAAAAGTCGAAATCGACTACATCCAGAAAAAACAGGTCAAAAAAACACCCGGCGGAAAACCAGGCTTCGTCATCTACCATACAAACTATTCATTACTGATAGATCCGGATATCCGAAACATTCAGCAGGTGAAATAAACTGGCCTCGAACGTTGGACTCTGCGACGGCTATGTAAAATCAGGCACGTTCGCACTGCCCGGGCTTGGGCGTGGG
>NZ_JBBMEK010000116.1:0-9608 GCF_040096555.1 Coprococcus intestinihominis
TTTCATTTCGAATGGAAAGACCGGATCTTCTGAAGGCCGGTGATGAAGTGGAGATGAGCGAATCCAAGCTGAACACTCTGGCAGGCACCATGTATTATTATACAATTGAACCGGCATTGGCCATGAGCGACAATATTCCGGCACTTCGGAGACTGACAAGCCTGCATGCCACAGTCAAGGAAGTCAAGTATGAAAACAGTGTCTATACGGTGGTTGCATATTGTGAGTAGACCGACCGGAATGCTGTTTTGAGAATGTGTCGGACCATTGAAGAAAATGGCGAAAAAAGGGCATTTCTGCGATATTTTTAAGCCTTTTGGTATTCAAGAATATAGGAATTCCTTTGACTTTTGAGGTTAAGTATGGTATGCTGAACATGCTGCAAGAATAACCTGCAGTAAGACCCATTTTTAATTTTTGGAGGACTTTGGAATGAACAAAGGTACAGTAAAGTGGTTCAACAATCAGAAGGGATTCGGTTTTATTTCCGATGAGCAGGGCAATGATGTATTCGTACATTATTCAGGCATCCAGTCCAATGGCTTTAAGTCACTGGAAGAAGGTCAGGAAGTAGAATTCGAAGTCATCGAAGGCCAGAAGGGACCACAGGCAGTGAATGTCGTTAAGTTATAATCCTTCATGCAGTGTGCCTTTTCTAAGATATATTATATTGATTACGAAGTTTGTATTTTTTATTTTAAATGTTAGAATAAGCAGTTGTTTAGAGCGATTATCAGAGAGGGCTATCCGGTTGGATAGCCCTTTTTGTAATGATGCACAGGCAGATTCGCTGAGATGGGCGAAAACGTTTGTGCAGCGCAGGGGTGCATCCATTCTGTATTGACTTTTTTTGAAACTCCATATATGATGATAAGAGGAATTTAAGCGATATTTTAAGATGAAAAAGAGAGGATTAAATGTTTAGAAATTATCTTGATAAAATAGAACGTGATGAGGATGTGCGTAAGAATCTGATCGAGCTGCGCAAACTTTTAAAAACAGAACCCGGAAGTGCAGCCTGGCAGCGTGATCGCCAGAGATGCCTGTCTCTGATGCTGAAGCTTTTGAAGCATGAAGATGCCAAAGTCAGGAAGAATGCGGCATTGATTCTTGGCGAGATGGGATGTCAGGATGCATTGGATGCCCTGTTTTATGCTTATGAATGCGAGGAGAAGCTTTTTGTAAAGAGTGCTTATCTGACAGCCATGAGTCAGTTGGATTACAGGACGTATTTAAACGCTTTCAGGGAGCGGATGGAAGAACTGATGCAGATGGAGATGACGCCGGAGAATCAGAAGCATCTGAATGAGGAATTGAAGCTTTTAAGGGATATGCTGTTGATTGTGGAGAAGCCGGTGAAGCATACATTTACAGGCTATTCGGTGCCTTCAGAGATGATTTTGCTGACCAGTCCCGGGATGGAGCAGCTGACCATTGATGTGATGCCGAGAAATGTGAGAGATGCGGCCAAGGCAATGAGAGGCGGTGTGCGTATTCTGGCAGAACGTCCGGGAGAACTTTTCGGTATCCGTACAGTGAAGGGCTTTATGTTCCGCTTCTGTGCCAATCCGTTGAAGGCAACAGACTATCAGGCTGTTGCGGCGGCAATTCATGATGCCGGACTGACGGACTATCTGAAGAAGCGCCATGAAGGTGACGGACCCTTTTATTTCAGAATTGATCTGCGGACGAAGCTGGTTTTGAATGAAAAGAGTCAGTATGTGAAGCGTCTGGGGGCAGAACTGGAACGCTTGTCCGGACATCATCTGCAGAATTCCGCGTCCAATTATGAATGTGAGCTGCGGATCACAGAGAATAAGCAGGGACAGTACAGTGTTTATTTGATTTTACATACGATAGCAGACAGTCGGTTCAGCTATCGCCGCAATGCTATTGCCACATCGATGCACCCGGTGAAAGCAGCGGAAGTTGTTTCAATTGCCTCTGAATATCTGGCGGATGATGCGGATGTGTTGGATCCATTCTGTGGTACGGCGACGCTTTTGATCGAGCGGTATCGTAAGAGGAAGGCTGCACATCTCTATGGTGTGGATATTTTTGGAGAGGCGATTGACGGAGCCAGAGAAAATGCAAGTCTGGCGAATGTACCGTCTTACTTTATTAACAAGGATTTTGTGGAGTTTTCCCATAGTTATACTTTTGATGAGGTATTGACAGAACTGCCGGCGGGAAGTGACAAGATGACGCCGGATGTTCTCTTTACATTATATAAGAACTTTGTCAGAAAGCTGAACACATGGATGACACCGGGGGGATATGTTATCGTTGTCACAACGGAGAAAGAATGGCTTTTATCCCTGGCAGCAAAGTCGGGATATCTCAAAGAAGAGAAAGAGTGGGCACTTTCCGGCAAAAAAACGCAGTACGTGGTTGTTTTAAGATACAGAGGTTGATGTGATGACCCGGCTTTATTCAATTGGTGACGTTCATGAGATGACGGGGCTTTCAGTATCGGCACTGCGTTATTATGCCGATATGAAGGTTGTCTGTCCTGTCAGGATCGATAGACAGACGGGGTACCGCTATTATGATTTTGATGATATCCAGAGACTCAAAACCGTCGGATATCTCAAGAAGGCGGGATTTTCCCTGGCGGAGATTACGGTTGTGATGGAGGCTGCTTCGGAGGAAGAACGACGGTTGCTGATGTCGGAGCGAATGGAACAGACGCAAAAGCAAATGAAGCGTCTGAAAGAACGAATGTCCATGATGGAGTGGTTGACGAGCCAGAACCCCGCACCGGAGGCGGGGCACGAGAGCTACAGGATCCATCAGAAGCAGATGGATTCTCGAAGAGTTTGGATGACAGAAACGGCGAAGCCATGTGAGGTAGAGGATTTCTATCGGCAGACAGGTGTGCTGATGGCTGAGGAAATGGCAGATTTTCAGAAAATGCGCGGTTACTTATTGGAAGAAACTGCATTTATGGAGGGAAAAAAGCTGGCCATTGAAGGCAGCTTTATCTCAGGCGGAGATTGTGTTTCTACTGAGAAGAACCAGTCTATCCTGCCGAAGGGCAATTATATCTGTATGACTACGGCCATTTTCAGGGAGGATAAGTGGATTCGCGCCCTTTCACGGTATTTTGCGGAAAAGGACATGCGTCCAAGGATCATCCTGGCTGTTTTAAAGCACAAAGATTTTTATAACTGGAGGCATTCTCTGTACGAAGTGCAGATACTGGTATAACAGGCAGCGAATTATTTTTATTTGCGGCATGCCGGGCAGCTTTGTTACAGAGAGATAAATTAATGAATATACAATTAATAGGCATTAGCCACAAAACAGCGCCTGTACAGATACGGGCTCTGTTTGCGTTTACAGATGAAAATAAAAAAGAACTGATGATGCGTATCTGTACGCAGAAGGAAATTCGGGAATGTGTACTGCTCTCAACCTGCAATCGGACAGAGTTGTATACCGTCAGCGAAGAAAATATTTCTGTGCGCAGCGTGATGACTGCAATGCAGCGGATCATGCTTGATATGGCCGGAATCGATGATGCAGGCGAGGTGTCGGAGCATTTGCGGTTTTATCAGGGAACACAGGCGGTGCGTCATTTGTTTTATGTGGCGGCGGGGCTGGATTCAATGGTTTTGGGTGAGGATCAGATCCTCGGTCAGGTGAAAGAAGCCCACAGGACAGCTATGGAGGATGGTTTCAGCGGAACATGGTGCAACAGCCTTTTTCGGATGGCAGTGACAGCGGCCAAGAAAGTCAAGACAGAGACGAAGCTTTCAGGCATTTCTGTTTCAACGGCTACATTGGCGGTGAAAGCGGCGGAAATGTATTTTGGAAGCCTGGAGAATAGAAAGATACTGGTTATTGGTGCCACTGGTAAAATCGGACAGATTATGATGAAAAATATTGCTGCGGATCATCATGTACAGCTATATGCTGCTTCCAGACAGCTGAAATCGGGAGAAAAAGCGGTTCTGGGAACGGATACTCTGTCGGATGGCCATGGAACGAGACATCAGCAGACAGAAGAATATGTGCAGATTGCCTATGCAGACCGTTATCGACTGGCCAACGAGATGGATGTGATTATCAGTGCCACAGCCAGTCCGCATTACACATTGACAAAAGAGGGATGGCAGTCTGGCGTTATCCAAAAGCGCAGAAGAATCCTCATTGACATGGCAGTTCCTATGGATATTGAGGCGGGCATTGAAGACGAGGAGAACAGCCTTTGTCATCTGGATGAGCTGACAAGTCTGTCTGAGAAGAATCAGCATCTGCGTTTTGAAGCGGCTGACAGGGCCCGGGAGATGTTGGAGGAGGATATTGATGATTTCAGACGTTGGGCCTTGTTTCAACAGAACAGACCGCTGATGGATACCTTCAGGGAGCATCTTCTGGCAGATATGGCAGCGAATCCGGAGAAAGGGCTGAACAAGTTCTTTTATCGAGCCAGGGAGGCGGCAGATACAGAGCAGCTTGAGATGTTTTTTGAAGTGTTGAGACAATCTGAGGAGGCGCGGGAAAATGGCTGATTTTCCGTTGTTTATTAACATGGATGGCCGAAAAGTCATGGTCATCGGCGGCGGTTCGATAGCCCTTCGGAAAATCCGTATTTTGATAGAATATGGTGCAGATATACGGATGATTTCATCAAAGATCACGGATGAGTTAAAACTTCTGGCAGATAAGAAATATATAGTCTGGACAAATGAAAATCTGACAGAACACAATCTGGACTATCTGGCCGAAGCATTTCTGGTAATCTGTGCCTCTGATGATAAGGCATTGAATAAGATGGCAGCGGATTATTGCCAGATGCGGCATATACTGGTGGATTGTGCCAATCCGGGGGAGGTCTCGGACTGTGTGTTTCCATCGGTGGTCAGACGGGGCAATATGGTCATTGGTATCAGTACATCCGGCGGTGTGCCTGCACTGACCAGATATTTGCGGGAGAAAATCGAAGTATTGATACCGGAATGGTACGGTGAACTGGAAATAGAGCTTCGCCAGAAGCGCAGAGAGTTGAAAATGTCCGGGCTCGGTCAGTCAGACAGAAAAAAATATCTGAGACAGTGGATTGCAAAAGAAGAGAAAATCAGAGAGGAGGGCAAGGGCCAATATGAAAATCGGAACGAGGAAGAGCCGTCTGGCCATGGTGCAGACGGAAATGGCGGCGGAGGCCATTAAGAAGGTTTTTCCATCCATAGAGATAGAGATTGCCGGATTTGAGACAAAGGGTGATCTGCATCTGGATAAATCCCTGTCAGCTTTCGGCAGCAAAGGAGCTTTTACAAAGGAGCTTGAAGGGGCTATGATGGATGGCCGGATCGATCTGGCCGTTCATAGTGCCAAGGATCTTCCTGTAGAATTGCCGGAAGGACTGACAGTGGGAGCTGTGCTTAAAAGAGGTGACAGCCGGGATGTATGGGTGAGTCTTCGGCGGGAATTTTCTATCATAGAAGAATGCAAAGAAAAGACAGTTGTAGGAACAGGCAGTTTAAGACGTGCTCTTCAGATTCAGCAGATATGTCCCAGTGTTGATATCAGAGATATCAGAGGCAATGTGCCAACACGGCTGAAAAAACTGTCAGAGGAGCTGTTTGATGGGATTATTCTGGCTGCAGCCGGTTTAAAACGGCTGGGATACCTGTCGGATGCCTGTGATGAGACAGGTTGTTTTGAGGCGGAAGGACAGACATTCTTTTATGAAATTCTTCCTAAGGAACAATTCTTTCCGGCAGCGGGGCAAGGTATTATTGCTGTTGAAACAAGGCAGCATGACTGTGAGGACTGCATGCAGGCCATTCATGATGAACAGACATGGCAGATGTTTCTGGCAGAGCGAGCCTTCCTGAAAGCCATTGGCGGCGGCTGCAATGAGGCAGCAGCTGTAGATACGGCTGTGGATGAAGAGAAGATGACGGTGAGGGCACGGTATGCAGCAGACGGAGCACATATGAAGGAAATATCTGTATCAGGGACACGATACGGCGACAGGATGAAAGACCGGCAAATGGCGGTTGATCTGGGATGTCGGGCAGCTCAAAAGCTTCAGAGCGGCAAGGTCTATCTGATCGGAGCCGGACCGGGGGATACAGGGCTGATCACTATGAAAGGTATAGAAGCACTGAAAGAAGCCGATGTGGTTGTCTATGACCATCTGGCGTCGTCATCTCTTTTAAATGAGACGAAGGATGTAGCTGAGTGGATCGATGCAGGCAAGTTCGCAGGAAACCACAGGATGAAACAGTCAGAAATTGAACAGCTGCTGATCGAAAAAGCGATGGCAGGTCATGTTGTTGCCAGATTGAAGGGCGGAGATCCGTTTATATTTGGCCGGGGCGGTGAAGAAGCACTGGCACTGACGGCAGCAGGCATTGACTATGAAGTGATTCCCGGGGTGTCATCGGCCTACAGTGCACCGGCCTATGCAGGTATTCCGATCACCCATCGGGGAAAAGCTTCGTCTTTTCATGTGATTACCGGTCATGAGGATCCTGCCAAGGGGGAAAGTTCGCTGGACTATGACATTCTGGCCAGAGAAGAAGGAACCCTTGTCTTTTTGATGGGACTTTCAAGGTTGAGACAGATCAGTGATCAGTTGATTGAAAAGGGCAAAGATGCCCGGACACCGGCAGCGGTTATCGCTTCTGGAACAACTGCCAGACAGCGCTGTGTAACAGCAGATCTTAGCAGGATTGCCGAGACTGCAGAAGAAGCGTCCATTCAGCCGCCGGCGATTCTTGTTGTGGGGGATGTGGTCAATCTGAAGGAAGCGGTTGACTGGCAGCAGCCAGGGCCTCTTTCAGGCAGGAAAATCCTTGTAACAGCCACAGAAATCATTGCACGACCGCTGGCAGAGTATATCAGACGGCTTGGCGGAGAACCGGTGGTGATGAGCCTGATCGGTGTCAAGGGGCAGGAGATGAGCAGTATAAAGGCGGTTCTGACCTCTCCGGGAAAACGCTGGCTTGTATTTACCAGCAGAAACGGTGTACGATTCTTTTTTGAGCAGATGAAAAAGGAGCAGGTGGATATCAGACGTCTTGGAGACAGCAGGATTGCGGTCATGGGTGCCGGAACCCGCAAAGAACTGGAGAATTGGGGCTGTTATGCGGATCTGGTGCCGGAACAGTCCTGCAGTGAATCCTTGGCAAAAGCCTTGTGTGAGAATGTTCAGTATGATGAAGAAATTTGTCTGTTCAGAGCCGAAGAGGCTTCAGATGTTCTGACAAAGAGGCTGCGGGAAAAACAGTACCGTGTGGTGGACATTCCGACGTACCGCACAGAGATCATGTGGAAAAAGCGGGAACTTTTAAGGGAAATGTTGGAAGATGTGGATGCGGTAACTTTCTGTAGTGCATCAGCGGTCAGTGCCTTTGTACAAATGACAGAGGAACATGACTTGGTGGCAAAGACAATCTGTATCGGACCGGTGACAGCGCAAGCTGCCAAAAAAGCGGGGCTTCATATAGATAAAGTAGCAGAACAATACGATTTGGAAGGAGTGACAGAAGCACTTTGTGATATACTGTCTCAGTAAGCAATAAGCAGACTTTAGCAAGCCGCGGGAATGCAGTTGCGTGTTCGGTGCCTGATAGGTATCGGATAGTGAAATAAAATGAGGTGAGTAAAAGATGAATTTAACCAGAAGACCAAGACGTTTAAGAAGAACCGCACAGATTCGTAATCTGGTGCATGAGGTAGATGTCAGATGTGATGATCTGATCTATCCTGTTTTTGTGACAGAGGGCGAGAATGTACAGTCACCGATTGAATCTATGCCGGGAATTTACCATTATTCCCTGGACAGACTGGCTATTCATTTGAAAGAAGTGTGGGAGAAAGGTGTGCGTGCCGTTATCTTTTTCGGGGTGCCGGATCATAAGGATGCCTGCGGAAGCGGTGCTTACGACCCGGATGGGATTGTACAGCGTGCCTTGAGAATGACAAAGAAACTTTATTCGGAGATGATCTGTATTGCGGATATCTGCCTTTGCGAATACACCGACCATGGTCACTGCGGCGTCATTAAAGACGGGGAAGTATTGAATGACGAGACCCTGGAACTTTTGTCAAAGGCGGCTGTCAGCTGTGCCGCAGCAGGTGCAGATATTGTGGCACCTTCGGATATGATGGATGGCAGAATCGGTCATATGCGTCATACACTGGATGCGGCCGGTTATGCACATACATTGATCATGGCCTACAGTGTCAAGTATGCGTCTGCTTTTTACGGCCCATTCAGAGAGGCGGCAGATTCTGCACCGGCCTTTGGTGACAGAAAAAGTTACCAGATGGATTTCAGAAACCGCAGGGAGGCCCTTCTGGAGACTGAACTGGACATGGAGGAAGGTGCTGATATTATTATGGTGAAACCGGCACTGGCTTATCTGGATATTGTCCGAACCGTCAGTGAAGCTTTTGATCTGCCGTTATGTACCTACAGTGTCAGCGGTGAATATGCCATGATGAAAGCAGCAGCCATGAATGGCTGGATTGATGAAAAGCGCGTGGTGATGGAGAGCATGATCGCTATGAAACGTGCCGGGGCAAAGATGATTATTACGTATTATGCGCCGCAGATTGCAGAGTGGCTGCGGGAAGAAGAGGGACAGAGATAATGAGGAGTCAGAAAATATTTGAAAAAGCCTGTGAACTGATGCCGGGAGGTGTCAACAGTCCTGTGAGAGCCTATAGAGCAGTTGGGATGACGCCGCCCTTTATATTCAGGGCAAAAGGGGCTTATATCTATGATGTGGAAGGTCATCAGTATGTGGATTATGTCGGTTCATGGGGACCGATGATTCTTGGTCATGCCAAGGATGAGGTGGTGAAGGCGGTGACAGCTGCAGCCATCAAAGGCACCAGTTTTGGGGCACCGACTAATGGGGAAGTAGAGCTGGCAGAGCTGATCCGAACCGCAGTCCCTTCCATGGAAATGATGCGTATGGTCAATTCGGGTACAGAGGCGGTGATGAGTGCCATTCGTGCTGCAAGAGGTTATACAGGCAGGGATTATATTGTGAAATTTGAAGGCTGTTATCATGGCCATTCGGATGGCCTGCTGGTGAAAGCCGGTTCAGGGCTTCTGACAGAGAATGTACCGGACAGCGCCGGTGTGCCTAAGGCTTTCACAGATACAACGCTGATCGCCAGATATAATGATCTGGACAGTGTCAGAAAACTGTTTGAACAGTACGGGGACAAGATCGCAGCATTGATCGTGGAGCCAGTGGCAGCCAATATGGGTGTTGTACCGCCGGAAGATGGCTTTCTTCAGGGGCTACGGGATATCACAAAGCAATACGGCGCCGTGCTGATTTTTGATGAAGTTATTACCGGTTTTCGACTGGCTCTTGGCGGTGCCCAGTCCTATTACGGTGTCACACCGGATATGACTACCTTCGGTAAGATTGTCGGCGGCGGTATGCCGATGGCTGTTTACGGCGGCCGCAGAGAGATTATGGATTGTGTATCACCGATAGGGCCGGTTTATCAGGCCGGCACCCTTTCTGGCAATCCGGTGGCAGTGGCAGCGGGAACAGCGATGTTGAAATTATTGATGGAAGATAGGGCTGTGTATGAGCGCCTGGAAGAAAAATCCGCAGGAATTGAGC
>NZ_JBBMEK010000117.1:0-9562 GCF_040096555.1 Coprococcus intestinihominis
CTAAACAAGCGCCACTGGCGCTTAGCAACGCCAAGGTCTCGTGCAAGCACGGACTTTGGCTCGTTGCTCGCGTAAATTAAGGACCTTTGAGTAGGAACCGTCTATAGACAGTCCCTATCCCAAAGGTCCCTTTTCTGTCATATCTATTCACATTTCCACAAAAGGTATACGGCATCCAACTAATGCTGCATCAGAAGCTCTCTTTGATCTCACCAATTGCCGTCAAAATACCGCCAATAAAAATAGCCATATCTCCGATATTGAAGATAATCCGCTCCAACCGCTTCGATCCAATGCTGATTCTGAAATAGTCTGTAACTTCTTTCTTCATTATCCGATCATACGCATTACTGGCTGCACCGCCAAGCAATAGAGCCAGACCGAGTCTGATCAATACAGACTTTTTCTTATAAAGCGATCCCATCAATCCGCCGGCCAACACACCAATACCGAGAATTGTCACCCCCATCAGCATCTTTGGCTTGTCTTTCATCCATCCAAGCATTGCCCCCGGATTATGAAAGCGCGTAATGATAATATGCCCGCCGACCACCGGTTCATGACAATTCTCCTCTTTGTGTGTATCAATATAGTGCTTAACAAGCAGATCGCCCGCACATACAGCAGCTGCAATCAAAATCCACAGCATTCAGCATCACTCCCATCATTAATAAGCAATGACCTCATGTCCATCTTCTGTGACAAGAACCTGGATTTCCCACTGAGCTGAAGGCTTTTTATCATTGGTATAAACTGTCCAGCCGTTTTTCTTGTCCACACTGATCTTATGCGTACCCATATTGACCATCGGTTCAATGGTAAACATCATACCCGGTGCCATCACCATCTGTGTGCCCTTTTTATAAATATAGCCAACCCATGGATCTTCATGAAATTCCAGGCCCACACCGTGTCCGCCGATATTCCTTACAACCTGATAGCCATTGGCC
This sequence comes from Coprococcus intestinihominis, assembly GCF_040096555.1. NCBI lineage: Bacteria > Bacillati > Bacillota > Clostridia > Lachnospirales > Lachnospiraceae > Coprococcus > Coprococcus intestinihominis. Next base: position 951 of record NZ_JBBMEK010000117.1, read on the forward strand.
ACTGCATGATCATAAACAGCCTGACTCATATCGCCCAAAAAGCCCCACGGCTTCACCTGCTCAAGTCCCAGCTCGACACACTCCTTAACTACCTGAACCAATTTTCTCTTCTCGTCAGAAACATTGCCGATGCAGAACATTCTGGATGAATCAGAATAATATCCCTTGTAAATTGTCGACACATCTACATTGATGATATCGCCGTCTTTGAGAACCACCTTTGGAGAAGGAATGCCATGGCACACTTCTTCATTGATGGATGTACACACACTCTTCGGGAAACCCTCATAATTCAGAGGTGCCGGGATACCGCCCATTTTCGTTGTTGTATCATAGACAATCTTGTCAATCTCCTCTGTTGTCATGCCTTCCTTAATCTTAGAAGCCACTTCATCCAGTACCGCGATGTTAATCTTTGCACTCTCCTTGATACCGGCAATCTGTTCCGGTGTCTTGATCAGGGAATGATCCGGCACAATATGCCCCTGTGATCTCAACTCCTCAATCTTCTCATCAAAACTCTGATGGCAGTTTTTGTACTTTTTCATACTTCCGCACCAACACGGATCATTTCTTCCAATTTTTACATGCATGTTTCTTATCTTCTTTCCTAATAAATTATATCCTGATTCGAACCTTTGGTGCTTGACGCTGCATACGCAGCTATCATGACCGCCATTCGCCGTTCCCGATGAACAAGCATTGCTTGCTCTCGCTCACTAACGCTCATTATATCATATTTTGTTCTGAAACGTATACTGGTTTTCTTTTTATGAGAAATATATGCTATAATAAAAAAAAACAATCTGGAGGTTGATTATGAACGAAATAGATTTTATCTTAGAACAGTTAAAAGGTCTGACTGCCATCGACAGTCCTACCGGCTTTACGGAATATGCAGCTGAACACGTCATGAATGTCTACAAGAAAATGGGCTATGCACCGGTACAAACAGCTAAAGGCGGTATCTTCATCGATCTGGGCGGTAAGAACGAAGAGGATGCCATTCTCCTGACCGCCCACATGGATACCCTTGGTGCAATGGTTCACACCGTCAAAAGTAACGGCCGTCTGAAGCTGACGCCTCTTGGCGGATTGAATCCCAACAATACAGAGGGTGAAAATTGCCGTATCTATACCCGCAGCGGCAGAATCTATGATGGTACTTTCCAACTGATCGATGCCTCTATCCATGTCAACGGCGAATACAATGATACAAAACGATCCTTCGATACAATGGAAGTTGTCCTGGATGAGGATGTCTACAACAAAGAAGGCGTTGAAGCCCTCGGCATCCGAACCGGTGATATTGTCTGCTTCGATCCGCGAACACGTATTACCGATTCCGGCTATATCAAGAGTCGTTTTCTTGATGATAAGCTGAGTGTTGCCATTCTCATGGGATATGCCAACTATCTTCAGGAACAGGACATCGTCCCTGAGCGCCGTATTTACCAGCATATTTCTGTTTTTGAAGAAGTCGGCCACGGCTGCTCTTACCTGCCGGCACCTGTCAGTGAAGTACTGGCTGTCGATATGGGCTGTGTAGGTGAAGGCCTCAACTGTACGGAACGTCAGGTATCCATCTGTGCCAAAGACAGCCACGGTCCGTACCACTACGCAACCGTATCTGCACTGGTGGCCGCAGCAGAAGAACAGGGCATTGACTTTGCGATTGATATCTATCCTCATTACGGTTCAGACGCAGACGCTGCCCTTGACGCAGGCTATGATATCCGCCATGCCCTGATCGGTGCGGGTGTCTATGCTTCCCATGGTTATGAACGTTCACACATTGAAGGTGTGCGCAATACTTTTGAATTATTAAAAGCGTATCTGGACTAATTCCCATCGCCGATATCGGTTGTTGACAAAATCGGACAATAGCTGTCAATCGACAGCTATTGTCCGGTTTTATATTTTTCTTTCTGCATATATCTCAATCCTGCATACAAAGCGTACATCTCCAGGACCTCTATGCGTTACTGACCTAGTTCCATAATTTTAATCAGCCTGCTTGTCCCGAGTCTTGATGCACCAAGCTCAAGGAAATGCTTTGCATCCTCAAAACTGCCAATACCGCCGGCTGCCTTGATCCTGACATTTTCTCCAACATGTGCGGCAAAGAGCGCCACATCCTCAAAAGTTGCACCGCCGCTTCCAAAGCCGGTAGATGTTTTGATGAAATCCGCACCGGCCTCGGTCACCACTTCACACATTTTTATCTTCTCTTCCTCAGTCAGAAAACAAGTCTCAACAATAACCTTCAGAATCTTATCATCACAAATATCCTTCAGTGTATGAATCTCTGTCTGGACATCATGAAATCTTTTTTCTTTGACCCAGCCCAGATTGATGACCATATCCACCTCATCGGCACCACGATCCAATACTTCTTCTGTTTCCATCGCTTTGACCGCCGTTGTGTGATAGCCATTCGGAAATCCGACAACCGTACAAACTGCCATACGCCCGCAAAGGTAATCTTTGACCTGCTTAACTCTGTTCGGCGGCACACACACTGAAGCCGTCTCGTACTTGATTGCCTCATCACACAATATCTGCAGTTCTTCCCATGTTGCAGTGGGTGCAAGTAATGTATGATCCACATGCTGCAGTATTTCTTTTCTGCTGATAATGTCCAATCTATCTCCTCCTCTTTTGTCTTTATGTATCTGCTACACTCTCTGATCCGCTGTCTATGATGTTTCAAGAATATACAGTGCATCTCTGATATGCGTTTGTGCACGGTCATCTGCCAGATGATACAGCGGCCATTCCGTATGATATCCCAAACATGGACAAATATGTCTGATACCATCTCTCTCCACGGTACTTCGATAATGCACATGACCGCAGACTGCATATCTCACAGGATACTTTTTGTAGAGTTCCTCCAGTGCCGTACTGCCAAGAAAAGCATTAAAGAACCCCCATTTGATGCCATCCGGCTTCTCAGGAACGCAGAAATCCTTTACCGGCAGCATATGTGTGATTGCAAGAACCGGCAGACTGCCGCAATCCTTCAACTGTTTCTCCAACTGTTTCAGACACAGGAACATCTGCTTCTGATTGTCCTCCGTCCACTGATTGTACAATTTATCCTGCCATGTTCTCCCGTCCATCATCATACCATCCAGAACATCTCTTGAATATTCCGGTGATGCCATGGAATAATCATACCAGCCCACATCACCCACCAGAGCCAGTTGCCTGCCATCCTTCTCCAGAATAACCGGCTTACCTGATAAGCATCGCAGATCCTCTCTATAAATGCGATCAATTTCTTCCGTTGTACACTCAGGGCAGTTCTTGTTCCACATATCATGGTTGCCCGGCACATAATAAACAGGGAACTCACATAATGACTGCAGTCGCTCTATCGCCTGCAATGTCTGGTTCTGTGTCTCACTGATATCGCCGGCGATCACCAATACGTCTGTCATTTGTTCCGCAGCGGTTTCTGCCGTTAGTTCCACAATCGGATAATCCTTATTGATATCAATATGTAAATCCGAAATTAATCCGACTCTCATACGCTTTGATCCTCCCTGTTATGCCTCACTGCTTTTATGAAATGCAATAAAATACTGATGCTTCTAATTCAATCCGCAAAAAGCCTTAATCTCCACCATGCGTGCCATTGCCTGTCGATATCCCATATCATAGCCTTCCTGAAGCTTATCGATATTCTTTTCCATGCTGACTAATGGGTAATCCGGGCGAAACAATAATGCCTGCCCTTTCGCTTCCAATTCATTGCAATAAGCTACTTCCTCATTATAATAATCATGTCTTTCAAGCAGCGGTCTTACCATATTCGGGAAACGGCGCTTCAGCACCTTCGCGGCAAATTCATTGGATTGACTCTTTTCTTTAACGTATGTTTTATCTCTGGTCAAAATAATAATATGTCTGCGATAGCCATCCGCCTCTGCCTTATGTATCGTAATCGGTTCACATACACCGCCGTCATAATAATACTGTCCATCCATCTCTATTGCCGGAAAGAGCAGCGGGATTGCACAGGTTGCCTGCAACATTCGGCAGCTCTTATCCATCCTCAAACCATCCATATAGTTAATCTGACCCGTCCGAGCATTGGTCACACCGACAGCCATCGTTCCCTTATAAGCCCTGAAAATCTCCCAATCCATAGGCTCCAATTCATTAACCAGGGTATCATAAGCAAATTTCAAACCGAAAATACTTCTGTCTGTCAGGAAGTTTCGGACTCCCATATATCTTTTATCATGACGGTATTTTTTTAATATCTGAATATTTCTCCCTTTTTGCTGAGAGATATAAGATCCGGCATAAGTAATACCTGCTGATACCCCGCTGATATGCGGCATCATGATGCCTTCATCCAAAAAAGCGTCCAGGATGCCCATTGTAAATACTGTTCTAAATGTTCCGCCCTCAAGAACCAGGCTCACATCTTTCACATTAATGTCAAGCATTGCATCACTCTTTTCGTATTGTTGTCCTTAATTATATTTTAAAAATCTTTGCCGGTTCATCCCAGCCATAAATAACCTCGTACTTGATATACAAATCCTGCGGCTGAATAGACAATACATTTCTGTAAAGTTCATGCATCGCCTTGTCAAAGGCCTCAAACACCTCATATCCGCCGCCGCCAAAAAACTTACACTCTACAAATGCTGTCGGCACATTCCGCCTGTCATCGCCGCCGCGGCAAAGATGAATATTTCCCTCATAGGCTGTCATCATTCTGATCGGGTCCTTATTCAAAATATCTCTGACAAGCTCTGCTGTTCCTGTTCTAAGGCGCTTTTCCTGATCCACTGCCAGGTTCACATTCGTCGTTGTCCGTATAAAAGGCATATCTGTCCTTCCCTTCTACTGCCATGTAGCCTGTACAAAGTCAATAAATTCGTCCTTTTGTTCCTCTGTGTCCAGTCTTGCAGTCCACATGTGATCGCCCATTGCCCCGGAAATAATCTCCGGAATATCTTCATCCATCACAATCTGATCATGATAGCGTTCCCGGATTTCTTCAGGTGTATGAATATAATTCTTTCCATTTCTGCGTCCTGCATAAACAGCAAAATATTTTCTTTGGTTCAGATCAACATATGTTTTGTCATAGACCACCATATCTGCCCAGATACTGTACACATCCACGCTATTGGCATAATTATACATATCCGGTGTCCATCCGCCCGCCGGACGCATATTCACTTCCAGAGCAACAATATCTCCCTTTTTGCCCAGTCCCTCTTTATCATCCAGAAGTCTGAAAAATTCCAGGTGGAAGAAACGGCTTCTCACATCAAAAGCCTTAACAGTTGCCCTTCCGGCCCTTCTCAGATCTTCCGGCAGCATATTGGCCGTATAGTAAGACAGATGATCTTTGTTATTGACAATATCCGCTACACTTCTTGGCCAGGATACGGTTGTCTCAAAAATAATGTCACCTTTGCTGTCTGAAATACCATCATAAGACCAGATATCACCTGTAATGAATTCCTCCATAATATAATCAACATCCGACTTTGTCTCATAGAAATAACGCATTTCATCCGGATTGGACAGCTTATAGCTTTCCTCTGCCCCCATACCAGCGTCAGGTTTAACAAATACCGGATACCCGACCTTCTCCGCAAACGCAAGACCTTCCTCCAGAGAAGAAACCATGTGATATCTCGCCGTCGGTACACCGGCCTTCTTGTAAAAGGCTTTCATTGCCGACTTTCTTCTGACATTCGCTACCTGATCACTCTTCATGCCTGTTGTGATATTAAAATCCGTGCGCAGTCTGGCATCCTGCGTCAGCCAGTATTCATTATTACTCTCCAACCAATCAATCTTACCATACTGATGCGTAAAATATCCCAGTGCACGCACCATCTGGTCATAATCTTCCATGCTGTCTACGCGGTAATACTCCGTCAGACTGTTCTTGACCTGCTCCGACAGAGAATCATAAGGCGCATCACTGAGTCCCAGGACGGTAACACCTCTCTGTTTTAATCGATTGCAAAAATTCCAGTAAGATGTTGGAAACTGTGGTGATACAAATACAAAATTCATTATTCTCCCTCTTTCGTTTCTAAATTCAATTTGGCAAATGCTGCTGCAAATGCATTGTTAATCGGTTCATTCGCCTCTTTCTGCTGCCGCTTCATATACTGCTGAATATCTCGCTTGCTGACACCGGCCCCCTCTTTCTTCCGCCGGTTCTGAAAAGCAGACAGCTTTTCCTTATAACCACAAGTACATACAAAAGTCTGCGCATCGCCCTTGCCGTACATTTCCATCTTCTTGTGGCATTTCGGGCATCTGGCATTAGTCTTTCTTGCAATACTCTCCCTGTATCCGCAACTTCTGTCCTGGCAGACAAGCATTTTGCTGTTTTTTCCCTGTACAGACAACATCCGCTTGCCGCAATTCGGACACAGATGATTCGTCAGGTTCTCATGTCGAAACTGCCCCTCTCCATCGGCAATCTCCTTGACAATCTCTTCTGTGTAACCTCGGATTTCAGAAATAAAGACATCTTTCTTCAAGCGCCCCTCTGAAATAGCCAACAGCTTTTTCTCCCAGTCCGCTGTCAATTCCGGTTTCTTCAAATCCTCCGGCACAAGCCCCAGCAGCTGACGTCCCTTGGAAGTCACTCGGATATCCTTATCCTTTTTCTCCATTAGAAAACTGTTAAATAGCTTGTCAATGATATCCGCTCTCGTTGCAACTGTTCCGAGATTTCCTTTCTCCATTGCTGTCAGCAGTGTTCCCTCATTATAATAAGCAGGCGGTTTTGTCTGGCCTTCACTCACCTTCGGGCGCATCACTGTATCTTTTCTGCCCTTTTCAAGTTTTGGCATACTTGTCACAGTCATAAGTAAATCGTCATCCTCTTCTTCCCATTCTGACTCATAAGCCTGCTGCCATCCGGCTTCTTTCATCATCCGGCTACCGGCCATCCACTTCTCTCCGGCACAGCTGCCTGTCAGCTTAATCTGCTCATACTCACACGGCGGATAAAGCACCGCCAGGAAACGCCTCACAACAAGATCATAAATCTTTCGTTCCTCCGAAGACATATGATCTAACTGTACAAACTGCTCCGTCGGAATAATCGCATGGTGATCTGAAACTTTGCTGTCATCCACAAAACGCTTGTCCATCCTGATCGGCTGCAGAAGCAATTTCCCTGCCACCTTCCTATACGGTCCAACGGCACAGGCCTGCAGTCTCTCTTTCAAAGTTTCTGCCACATCCTTGCCTATATATCGGGAATCTGTTCTCGGATACGTCAGAACCTTGTGATTCTCATACAGCCGCTGCATAATGTTTAACGTTTCTTTTGCTGAATAGCCAAAACGCTTATTCGCATCTCTCTGCAGCTCTGTCAGATCATACAGTCCCGGTGAATAGCTCTTCTTAACCGTTCGCTGCACATCCGTGATCACCATTTCATCTTTTTCCGCTTTTTCAGCAATCGACTGTATACGGCCTCTATCAAAAGAGCGATTGCTGCCGCTCTTTCCATCCTGCCAGTTCCATGTCATACCATGACTCACTGTTGTCAGTGTATAGTATTTCTTAGGCACAAAGGATTTGATCTCCTGCTCTCTGGATGCGATCAATGCCAATGTCGGTGTCTGAACGCGGCCACAGGAAAGCTGTGCATTGTAACGACATGTCAATGCCCTTGTTCCATTCATTCCCACCAGCCAGTCTGCTTCCGCCCTGGCCTCTGCTGCCGCATACAAATTCAGATAAGCCCTGCCATCCTTCAGTTTCTTAAAGCCTTCACGAATCGCTTTATCCGTTACCGAAGAAATCCAAAGACGCTTGACCGGCTTCTTATTGCCGGCAATTTTCAAAATCCATCGGGCTACCAGCTCACCTTCCCTGCCGGCATCTGTTGCAATGACAATTGTCCCCACGTCTTTGCGCAGCAGCTGATTCTTCACAATCTGAAATTGTCTGTGTGTCTGCTTAATCACAACAAGCTTAAAATGCTGTGGCATCATCGGAAGATCTTCGATCCTCCATGACTTATACTTCGCATCATATCCTTCCGGATCTGCCAGGGTTACAAGATGCCCCAGAGCCCAGGTCACAATATACTTCTCACCTTCAAGCGCCCCCTGACTGTTTCTTGTACATTGCAATACTCTGGCAATATCCCGTCCTACGGAAGGTTTTTCTGCAATTACCAATGTCTTCATCTATAATAAACCTCTACCTTTCTGAATAAATAGGCTTCTTATAGTTTATCACATTATTGCCCGCTTACAAATTAAAAATAAAACTAATTTTAATTCTTCTTCAAAGACTTAACTCCCAATAATTTCTCCATGAATTTCAACGAAGCTACTTGACATTGCAGCTTTTTAATGATATAACTTTACAAGTCTCGCATTCACAGTGAGCAAATTAAATACTGAATATTTGTCGTATAGGACTATAGATTTTCCAAGTTTCTGATTTACAAACTGGTGATCTTTGGTCCTTTTTTTGTACCACTTATCAACCACAGCAGCTATTTTCAGAGCAGTTTTCCACTGATTCAATCACTGCTGTACACCACACTCAGAAAGGAGTTCAATATGACTGTAGCCGATACTTCTTATATG
>NZ_JBBMEK010000118.1:0-9505 GCF_040096555.1 Coprococcus intestinihominis
AAAAAGCCACCTACTGAAGCATCATATCTGACCTGGCCCTCATTGTTGAAACCATTTCCTGCTGATTGTACAAACATAAACCGTTTTTCTTCCTCTGTAGACGCACTATCCAGCATTTGTTCTATCATTCGCTCCGTATCCTGTGATGTTCTTACAGCCAATACATTCAGATAATACTGTAAGTATCCGTCATATGAAGTATCATGATTCGCTTCGCCGGCGGCTTTTTTATAAAGAATAATCCCAATATTCTCATTTTTATCTGCCAGTTCCTCATACCTTTGCTGTGAATACAGATAAACGCCCCATGAGTTATTCACAACTTTTGCGCCGTTGTCAATCAACAATTTATTATCCGCAACCCGCAAAAGTACCGTTTCATAATCATACCAATCTGCATATACTTTCGCTATAATTTGTGCCGAATCTGCAATTCCACGAATACCAATGTTATTATTCATAGCGCCCGCAATACCCGCCACATGGGTTCCGTGAGATATTTTACTGTTTTCTTCATTCCCTATGATTCGTATTTTCCCTTTAAGGTCAGGATGATTGACATCAAACTCATTATCAATAATTCCCACGATTCCATTGTCTATTTTTTCCGGCAAGTTATTCCAGGCTGTATAGGCTCCTATCGCTTCCGCCCACCAGTTATTTCCACTCGGCTCATCCTCATTATAAGTCTTTCCATCTTCTCCGGCTGCTTCACTCCACGGGTTTGTATCCTGTCCCGCCATCGTATTCTCAATATGTACCGGATAATCATAGCCTGAAAACAGGACATTCTCCTGTTCCATCAGCTTCTGCGCCGCTTCCTCTAATGCATCAAATCCACTTTCCGGAATCCGCACTTGAAGAATATTCATTCTTCCTGCAATTTTCCCCACAAGCTTACCATCAACTGCTGCTATCAATTCATTAATCTGTTCGTCTGTCAATTCACTTTCCAAATATACCTGCAAGATGCGGTCGAAATAAATCACCCCACTGTCAGAATCCATTTGAATCGTGTCTTCACCTGCTTTATAAATATAATCACCATTGTCATAGGTTATCGTTTCTCCAGAAAACTCAAAATCAGTTTCTGAAACCGCGAATTTTGCCGTTTCCTGAGTTTTTTCCGCATACTGTTGTCCCGTCGGGCTCTCGTTTTCTGCCGAAAAAAAAATTGCAGCCAGCATCCCTGCTCCCAGAACAATCACAGCCATACAAAGCGCAATAGCCCCCATCGGCTTTTTCTTATTCTTCAACGGCAACACCGCATACACGGTATGATGATCTCTAATGACTTGCTTATATTTCTTTTCAAACTGACGCTGAATTTCTTCCACCTTCGGCTCTCTCCGGGGGCGAATGATCACATCCTCTTCCCCTGCTTCACCTTTACGCTGTACCAGTGCCTTTGGATAACATTCCGCTAATCGGACCTGCTTTTTCTCCACCAGATCAGTGGCCAGATAAATGATCTGATTCTCCTGTTCCTCCAGAAACTCCCGTACCAGATACCGTCCCCCGACAATGGCCTGCGGCGGCAGACTATATCTCGGCCGATGCATATTATTTTCCATAATTTCTCCCTCACTTTACACTGCTTTATCATCCGCAAAAGTCCACCATTTCTCTGCCTCATTATCTTCCAAAAACTTTTTCTGCCATCCCCCGGATGCGTCCTTTGCGGTCTTACTTCCAGTATAAAAAAATTATGAATGCCGGGCAATCTGTGACAAAATATGTGCCCGATTTTTTCGTTCTTTTGTCACAAGACCGACCTCAATGCTGTGTTAAAATAGAACTGCATAAAAGTCTCAATGCATTTCATTTTGAAAGTTAGCGCTGACAATCACGCTGAAATAGACAAAACCATATACCAGACACGGAGGTATTTTCTATGGTCGATATTGATAAACTCTGTCCCGGATGCATGCAGCACCTGAAGGATTCAAATACAACCTGCCCGCACTGCGGTTATCCTGAAAAACACCTGACTGTCAAAGACAGCCTGCCGATATTTTCCATCCTTGCGGGCAAATATCTGCTAGGCGCTCCTCTTGGAAAAGGCGGTTTCGGCATCACTTATATTGCCATGCATCTGCCCGATGAAAAAATCGTGGCGATTAAAGAATTTTTTCCGGCCAACCTGGCTGTTCGTGACACCGATAATGAAACTGTGGTGCCTGCTGATGATACAAAAGCCGTCTATTACCGCACTGGCATGAAAAGTTTTTCTGAGGAAGGACGTATCCTGTATCTGCTCTCCGATATAAAACATGTTGTTCATGTTGCGGAACAAATTCAGGCCAACAACACAACTTATCTGGTCATGGAATATGTGCCCGGCATTTCATTGAAGAAATACATGAAACAGCAGCAAGAGCTTTTTTCAGAGCAGGAAACACTGACTCTGATGCAGCCGATTCTTATTGCCCTGCAGGCCATGCATCAAAAAGGCATTCTGCATCGTGATATCAGTCCCGAAAACCTGATGCTATCACCAGATAACACCCTGACGCTGATTGACTTCGGTGCAGCTCGGACTTTTTCCCGCAGCGATGATGACAATCTGACAGTTATTCTAAAACGCGGCTATGCCCCGGAAGAACAATATCATTCCAACAGCCGTCAGGGCCCATGGACTGATTTATATGCCGTATGTGCTGTCATGTATCAGATGCTGACAGGGATTCTGCCACAGGAGGCCTCGGCCCGTGCCGAAGAAGACCATCTGACACCGATCAGCCGTATCGAAGGACTCTCCCTCAGCCCTTCCACTTGTGCTGCCCTGGAAAAAGGCCTGCAGATGGACCCGATGGAGAGATATCCGGATATCGGAGCACTGATGAAAGTGCTTTATCCGGCGAAAAAGGAGGCGGCTCGAGAAATAACAGATAACTCTCCCAAAGAAACACAGGAAATGGATGCTTCAGAGAAAAATGCTGAACTGCCAAAACCAGATGTAAAACCAGAAGGAAACGCAGCATCCAGCGCATCTACTCCTGTTGCCGACAAAACATGCACACATCATGCGCAGCAATCTTCCTCAAATACAAAGGAAAATCCTGATGTCGGCAAGAAAAAACATAAAAAAATAATAATCGCTGCTGCCGCTATTATCCTTGTGTTCTGTTTCTTTTTCCTCCGCAGTCCTGGCTTTTCCCATTTATATACCTCTTTAGACCCCTACGCCAATTCGCTTATCAAGCAAATGAACGATGCATTTGAATCTCAGGATCATGACCTTCTGCTGTCAGCAATGGATGAAGTAGATAATGTATTTGGATGGACACCACACAGCGATGAATATAATCGTCCGCACAGTATTTTAACTGATAATATTACATCTGCTATGCCCACATGGTGTAAAAAGTTAAACGAACACTTGGATGACTTTGATTTTTCTTTTACTAACACTTTTTGTTTAGATTATATGACACTGGAAGATGAATATTATAAAAACCGTATTACCGAGGAGACACGTACCATTGGTGTTTTTATTACCATGAATGCTGCTTTAGCCAACGAAGGAACCTTAGATGCAAATAATACTCAGAACATCATCTCTGATATTTATAACACTATATATCGCAGTGCTTCCAGCTATGGATATTCGCTTGGATTATCCCCAGAACTGACAGGCATGGGCGCTGTTTATTTAACCTATATTATGGCCTTTGAACATCCGGATACAGTTGCTTCATGGCAATGGGAAGAAGAAAATCTAACAGTACTTCATGATGCATTAAAAAACTTTTTTTACTTTCATCCTGAATCTGTCACAGTATTCCTTGATTATTTCAATTATACTGATGACTTCAGTCAATTTAAAGCCAACGATGATTTCATGCAGCAGATGAAGCTCTTTATAGATGAAAATAATATTTCTTCATAAACACTATCCCATGCAAATACGGCCTTCACAGCCCATCTGCATGGGATATTCTTCTCTTGTCTCTGACTCACTTTTATTTTTCAATGAAATCCTCTAACGGAATCGGAACTCCGGCCCCTGCTGTCCAAGCCGCACCCCATCACCAATTTTCACAGGCACAAAAGTGCCTTTCGGCAATCGTGCACCATTTAATAAATATGTACCGTTTGTGGATAAGTCCTGCACGTACATGCCGTCCCTTCGATATTGTATCAGGCAATGCACTCTGCTGATACCGCTTTGATTCAGAATCACCCGGCACAACTGCGGATTTCTGCCGATAGCCAGCTGCAGAATGTCTTTCATATCAAAGGACGCACCGTTAAATTCTCCGCCATAACAGTCCACATAACGCGCTATACCTGCCGCTGCCTGATTTATAGCCACCATTGGCTGAGGCTGTGCTGAAACAGTCTGCGACTGTGCAGATACTGATTTTACCGCTGCATTCTGCTCCTGACCTGTCGGCAAAGCCGCTGCATTCTGTGTCGGCAGTGCTGTCTCATCCTGCTGCTTTTCTGCTTTCTTAAGTCTCCATGGTTTTCCGGCCTTTTTGCCCTCAACCGCATAGCCGGTTGTCTCTGCGGCACTGTTTTTCTTCTCTGCACGGACGTCTTTGATACCCTTTATCACCCCCGGTATCCAGGCAAAGCAAACGGCGGCAGAAATCAAAAACATCGAGAATATTAACCCTCGGATAATACCTTCTTTTCTTCCGGTGCAAATCCACCAGAGAAAGCCTGCATCCAGTACATGTCCGCTATAATGCAGTGCACCGGCCGCCCAGCCCAGCAGCCAGCGCATACCAAAAGCATAGCCAAAGCCATAAAGAGCACCGCCAAATCCCGCAATCAATATTCCTCCAATCACTTCTATGATGTTGCTGCTTTCAACAAAAATCATCAGAACCATAATGATTTCCACAAGAATCATTCCGATGATGGCGCCTCTTTTTCCCCGCTGCACAGCTGTCAGTGGTTGTTTTTCTTTTGCCATTATCTGTTCACCCCATTCTTCTCTGATGCATCATCCCATGAAAACTTCTCTCCGCAAAGAGGAATCAACATCAACTCTGTATTGCCAAGGGTCAGCACATCGTACGCCTTTAACTTCTGACTGGTCACAACCACTTCCCCGTTCAGATAACATAATTCTCTCGCATCCCCTGCCGCTACAATGAAAGCACGGCTTTTCGGGTCATAAACAACTGCTGCATGGCGAAGCCGCGACACGCTCTGGTCTGCACCCAATACAATATCCATATTGGTTGCACGGCCAATAAAATTGCGTCCGCTTTTCAGCTTAAAACTCTCGCCTCTGTAAGCGCCCTTGATGCAGACCATCCAGCCCACCACAGGTTCAACACCTATGACCTGGGCATAATAACCGACAGTGCAGTTTTCATCCTCTTCCGGTTCTTCCCAACCACTCACTGCCGTGTTGACAAAAGCTGTTCTTCTCTTTTCAGAAGTCGGAACTGCCGCTGACGTCTGCACCGATGCTGCCTGCTGCGCTGCACCGGATGTCTGAACAGATACCGGCTGCTGTACTGCTCCGGCTGCTGATGCTCCTGTTGATGGCGCTCTTGTTGAAAAATCTTCCATCGTCACATTCAGTGCTTCTGTAACAGCTTCCGCCTCATCCTGCGGTACACAATACGGGCAAGAAGCATATTTATCCGCATCATAAAAATGGCCCTTCGGGCATGTACTTAATTTCATGTCTTTATATCTCCTTTTTCGTTTTCTTCATTTACTTCTCTTATTTTCTCTTCATTTTTCTCCAGACTGTATCTGACCAGAATCAATGTTGTATTATCCATCCCACGGGGCTGATTCCGAATAACTGCCTCCGCCAGCTGGGAAGCATAGGTTTCATAATCCCCTGAAAGATTTTCCAGACATTGTGCCAGATTCTCCTCCGGGCACTGCCTGTAAAAACCATCGCTGCAAAGAACTATCTGGTCCTCTGCCTCCAGTTCCAATCCTTCCATAGATACATCTATATATTTCAGACCATTCATGCCAATATAGCTGACCAGGGCTTCTCCCCGGGAGAGTTCCGCTTGATATTGCTCCGATGTAATGGTTCCAGCCTGCTTTCTTTTATCCAGCAGCATTTTATAATTATGGGGTGTTGTCAGACACCTGGTCTGATGACCGCGCACCAGATAAATTTTGCTGTCCCCCACCGAAATCCAATGCATACAGTTCTCTTTTATCCAGACTGCCGCAAGGGTTGTTCCGGCACCTATCGGTACCCCTTCCTCATCCGCAATACCGGCCACAGATACATCTATTTCCGAAGCTGTACGCACAAAAAAATCTGCCGGCTGTGCATCACCGCATTTTTCAAACGCATCAACCATCCCTGCACAAGCTGTATAACTGGCCAATTCACCGCCTCCAAGACCTCCCATACCGTCACAGACGACCGCCAGAAATCCTTTATCCGGCAGGCTGGTATAACACAGACTGTCCTGCTGATTTCTCCTGCTTCCGATCAGACTGGCCGCCGAAACCTGCAGTTCCTTCGGCTGATATTGTTCCTGTCCGAGATATACATTTTCTGTCATCATTTCAGTATCGGATTCTGCAACAGATACATCCCGACTTTGAACATTCACTGTTTCCGGGCTTTTTTCAGATGTGTCTGCTGATCGCTGCGGCCTTTTTCTGCCAAACAATTTCACGTCACCACCTCCGGTCTCTCTTCCTACTACAAGTATAAAAAAAATTATGCTCCGGAACAATCTGTGACAAAATATGTGCTGATTAATTTCTACTTTTTGTCACAGATTGCTTCCACAGAATATGCTAAAATAATTCTATAGAATATGCCTTTCAGGAAAAAAGGAGACACAATTTTATGTCAAAATTCAGTATTTATCTAAAAAATCTCATAGAGGACAGTGGTGAATCTATCTCATTTATCGCCCGAAGTATTGAAGCCGAACGCACCTCTATACATAAAGCGCTGACAGATGAGCGCATTTTATCTTATAAAGTTGTACAGGCACTGGCCCGTCATTTTAATCTGCCTGTGGATAAGAAGAAAGAATTTTTCAGACTGTATGATATTCTGCTGCAGGGCGAGGAATCTTATGAAAACCGCCAGGCCGTCTGCAGTCTGTTGAATGCCCTTTCCTCAATTCGTTTTTCAATGCTGCCCCCGCCGCAGGTAGACAGCATCGAATTGGCAAACCGATTAATTAAGGGCGAATATGCCGTCCGGAATGCGATTCGGAATGTTTTAATTTATGAAGCGACACATACTGATAAAGCGAACTTTTCTATGTATGTGCCTGAGAAACTGGATCTGACCATGGAATTGATGGAGTTATGGCTTGCTCAATGTGACTATTCCGTAGACGCACTGCTCTGTTTTTATTCCAACCATACCTCCGGGTCAAAGAATATTCAGCTGCTGCGTTCTGTTATTCCTCTGTGTCTGGCATCCCGGGGCAGCTATCGGCCGTATTATTTCTGCGAAACGCCAAAATCCGCCGCCTTGTCGCCTATGAGCTATTACATCATTACGCCGCATTACCTGATTCAGCTTTCTGAAGATCTATCCATGGCACAAATCCGCGACGATACAGAATTAATTGAATTCTATCAGAGATTTTTCCGTAATCTGCTGGAATGCTGCGATCCGTTGGTACGCTGTAATTCCAATATACTGGAAGTACTTCAGGAATATATCAGCAACACATCGCCGGATTCTCTGCAGATCATGATGCCGCAGCCATGCACAGGCCGCTATATTACACCGGAAGTCATCCGCAAATACATGCATAATGGTTCCATGCCGTATAAAGAAATGTATAACCTTGTGGAACATCATTTTTCCGTCCTTCAGCAAATCAACGGCACCTACCAGACTGTTTTTACCGAAAAAGGCCTGCAGGATCTCATTACAACCCGTACCATGATGGATTTGCCGCCGCAGTATGTTCCGCCATTGGAAAATCAGGATATTCGCCAGATGCTCCGATATCTTTATGATGAAATTGACAGAGGTTCCGTTCAGGGTATGCTTGTACGTCCTACCAGCCTTCAGCTGCCGGATTACCTCTCCATCTATGTTCATCCGAAAACAGGACTGCATATTTACACAACCAATGCTTTTGTATATGGTGCCTATTGCTGTAATATTCATATCGCCGAAGCATCCATCTGCCGTATTTTTTATGGTTTTATGCAGTCACTTGCCGGAAGCAATCTGGTCTATTCCAAAGCTGACACCTTGCAGTTGTTGGCACAGCATATTGCGGAAATGGAGGTATAGCATCCATGAAAGATACCTATTCCCGAGGCTACAAAGCAGCCGCACTGGTACTGCTGCTTATAGAACTGGCTGTCCTGTGCCTGCCTGTTTTTGGCGGGTCCACAGCTTTTCTGCTGCTCAAAGGATTCTGGCAGCACGGAAATCAATTACAGCATATAGCCGCTCCGCTGCTGCTTCTGATATGCCCGGCCATCAGTCTGTTTTTACTTTTAAAAATACAAACATCACGTACTGCTGATACAACTGATAAGTTTGTCGAAGATCTTTTGCCTCACAATGAAAACACACCCGCCGACTGCGGCACACTTTTCTTTCTGTCCGGCCCTTTGACAAACCAGAGTTTTCCCCTCCCGGCTTACACCAATGTTTTTCTCGGAAGAAGCAGTCAGCTGTGTCAGATCGTGGTGAACACTGCTGATATCAGCAGAAAACACATCTGTCTTTGCTACCATGCCGCCCAACATACTTTTGTCATCACAGATTACTCTGTCAACGGCACTTACAACACGGAGGGAGAACGGCTCATTGCCAATACCAGCATCGAAGTGCCGGACGGAAGTGTGTTTTATATCGGGAATAAACAGACTTCTTTCAGACTTTCTGCATAAATAAAACAATAACAGCCGGAATGCGTTGAACTGAATGGTCCGATACGTTCCGGCTGCTTTATCTTTTGTAAACAGGATTCCTCTTTCTAAGCTGATATTGGGTCTGACTGTTTACAATTTATTAAAATTCTTTTTATCATTTGTTTATTCTGCTAATTCAATTCTAAAGATGAAATTCTTTAAACAATTCTTTCTGGAAGGCACTATCATTGGCCGCTTTAATCATATCAGCCATTCGGTTTTGTTCTGATAAAAGCTGAACAAGCCGGTTCATTTTTTGTAAGGTGGCCTGTTCTCCTTCTGCGATGCCCTCTGCACGTCCTTCTGCGCGTCCTTCTGCACGTCCTTCTGCACATCCTTCTGCGAGCCCCTCCGCACGCGCCTCTTTTCTTTCATCTGATAACATCTCTTCAAATAGCATAAAACGTCCCTCCCACTCACGATTTCTTTTTATCGCAGCGATTTGTTCCTTAAGTGATTTGATAAAACTATCTTCTTCATCTAAATCTTTTGTTTCATTTGGACTTTCGACATACTCCAAAAAATCAACCAACTCTTTTGGTACATCGTCTTTGTTTTGCCCCTTAGTATTTAACCATATTGGTGCTAGAATATAAATAGTACAAGCCAAAATGAGAAATTCCAAATACACATAAGCATGATACAATAGAGGCAT
>NZ_JBBMEK010000119.1:0-9409 GCF_040096555.1 Coprococcus intestinihominis
TTATTCATTTTTTAATGTTTTTTTGACATTTTTGCTAATATTTATTGGAAATATTTATCATCCTATTCATTTATCGAACCATATCCGGTGTAATCTCATCCAGACTGAATGCACCGCACATAGCCATCGTATCTGCCAGTTCTCCGGCCAGTTTGTCAATGTAGGCTTTCACGCCTTCTTCGGCACCGCCGTAAACAGCTGTTACAAAAGGACGGGCGATAATAACTGCATCTGCACCAAGTGCCAGTGCCTTGAAAATATCCACACCGCTTCGAATGCCGCCATCCACAAAAATCTTCATGCTGCCGCCGACAGCCTTCACGATTTCAGGAAGAACTTCTGCTGTTGCCGGGCACTGATCCTGTACACGTCCGCCGTGATTGGATACAACAATGGCTGCTGCTCCCGCTTCCTTCGCCTTCAATGCACCCTTCACTGTCATAACGCCCTTCACGATAAACGGCGCACCGGCCATTTCTGCAATGGCCTTCAGATCCTCGACGGATTTGCCGCCTGCCGGCGGATCCATATTCTTCAGGAACGGCAGACCGGCTGCATCCACATCCATAGCCACTGCAAAAGCACCGGACTTCTTCACAAGATCCATCTTCTCACGAATCGTATCCAGATTCCACGGCTTCACTGTCGGAACCCCCATGCCGTCGGCCAATGCGATCGCATCTGTTGCCGCTTCCATCACCTTCGGATTCGTACCGTCACCTGTAAAAGCAACAATGCCATTTTCTGCACAGGCAGAAACAAGGACTTTATTATAAGAAACATCATCATATGCATCGCTGTAATGCAGGTTCACAGCCCCTACAGGTCCCGCGAAAAACGGATACTTGAACTTCTTTCCAAAGAGTTCAAGGGATGTATCCACTGCCTTCGGCGCACACAATGTATCCATATTCACTCTGATCTCCTGCCACTTCTGGTAATTGCGAATGGCCGTATCGCCGACACCCTTGGCTCCGGGACCCGGAACGGTGTTGCGGCATGCCAGACCATTGCAGACCGGACAGGCCTTACATAACTTGCCGATGTTCTCTCTTGCATTCGCAAGTACTTCATTATAATTCATAATCTCCTCCTCACTCCGACGTCATCCTTTCTACTACCCCCGGATCATGTCGGTCTTTGTTTTAAATATAATCGCAGTGCCTGAAACCATACGCTCAGGCTCGCTTCCCCCTACATACTAAGTATAACACCAATTACACCAGATGCAAGAATATAAATGATCGGATGCTTGCCTGTTTTCTTATAAACAACATACAGCACCACGCCAAATATAAACGCTTTAATATTGAAGAGATCCGTCAACGATCCTGTTTCTGCAAACAGCTGTGATCTCAGAAACGCGGCCTCAGCCACACGAAGTCCTGCCACAGAAATCAGACCCACGGATGCGGCTCTCAGGCCATACATACAATATTGTACGTATTTATTCGTTTTAAATTTCTCCAGAATATTCGACACAATAATAATGATAATAATAGACGGTGTTACCAGTCCGGCCACCGCAGCAATACCGCCTAAAACACCCATGGAAGTAAAACCTGTATAAGTAGCCATATTGATGCCCATCGGTCCCGGTGTGGATTCCGAAATAGCAATCATATTGGAAATATCATCCAGCGTAAACCAGCCTGTCGCAGCCTGCATATCATAAAGGAACGGCAGTGTTGCCAGACCGCCGCCAATGGCAAAAAGTCCTGTCTTAAAAAATTCCCAGAAAAGTCTAAATATCAACATATTTCATCCCTCCTATGCTTTCTTCTGCGCTTTTGAACGTTCCATCAAAGTCTTGATGATCACACCTGCTGCTCCGGCACATACGATCCATACAAAAGATGCAACATCGGTAAACAGTGACAGAATCACAACAGCCGCAAAAATCAGATACGTCGCCGCATCGATCAGAGACTTCTTCGCCAGTTTGATAACGGCATCCAGCACCAGGACACACACACAGACACGAATACCTGCAAGGGCATGCTGTACCCAGACAATATGTGTAAAACTGTTAATGAATGCGGCGATGATCATGATAATGACCAGTGAAGGGAAAACACATCCGATAGTCGCCACAATACCGCCGATAATGCCCTTGCGCTTATACCCGATAAATGTCGCGGTATTAACAGCAATAATACCCGGTGTACACTGACCGATGGCATAATAATCCATCAATTCCTCACTCGTTGCCCAGTTTCTGTTCTCCACAACTTCACGCTGCAGAATCGGCAGCATCGCATAGCCGCCGCCGAAAGTAAATCCGCCAATCTTGGCAAACACAATAAATAATTCCCATAACTCTTTCATAATCTCTATAATCTCCTTTCTCTTCCCATCCGAATCCCTTTCTGTCAGGATTCGCTTTATTTATCGTTGTGAAAATACACCTCCTGGTTTATAATGATTCTTAAAGCAATGTTTTCCTGTCCACCATTTCATTACGGCCGATGATGCCTCCGTTCCGGACGGCATACATTATGATAGAGAGGTTTCCATGACACTTATACAGCTGAAATATTTCCAGACGATCTGCAAATACAACAATATCACACGGGCATCTGCCGAACTCCATGTCTCCCAGCCCAGTCTCTCCAATGCGGTCAAGGAACTGGAGCGTGAATTCGGTGTCAGTCTGTTCACCAGGCGCAGCCGCGGTCTGGAACTGACTCCGGAGGGTCGCTACTTCCTGGATGAGGCAGATAAGCTTCTGGAACAGGCCGAGCAGCTGACAACCAATATGAAGCATATGTCTACAACCGACAGAACACTGACCCTTGGTCTTCCGGCCATGAGCGGTTCTCTCGTCTTCACAGATCTCCTTCGAACCCTCTATGCCCGTTCTCCCGGTACACATATCCAGGTCATGGAGAATGGTTCTCTGGCCAATCGTTCCAAAATCATGGATCACACTCTGGATGCGGCCATTATCACCCGAAACGGACCGCTCCCTCCGGGCATCGGCCATGTGGCGCTGCGTCATGTCAACGTCTGCCTGTATCTGTCCGTCATGCATCCCCTGGCTGAGAAAGATACCGTAACAACCGATGACCTGGATCAACTGCCTCTGGCCATGCTGCCGGAAGATACTTTCCTCGACCACTGCATCAATCAGTATTATGAAACCCTTCATCTGAAGCCGAGTATCATTGTCCGCACCAATCAGCTGGCAACTATCCAGCAATTGGTGGCAACCAACACAACCGCGGCTTTTCTTCTGGATCATGTACTGGAAGAAAGCAGCGATATCGTGAAACGAACGGTACCGGGCCTTTTGCCTGCGGAGATCGACCTGATCTGGAAATCCAGCCGCCATCTCTCACCGCATCTGAAGAATCTGATCACAGCCGCCCGGAACATCTGACGAACCGAACTGTACAATCCCAAAAATCTGCTGCCTGAATGGCCGATATCTGACAGATCTGATACAGTTAGTGTTTCTCAACACTCTATCCATATTGTAAGCTATATGGAACAATTATTCCAATACTGATGTTTTATCGTGGTATAGTTTTATTCTATACCACTTTTTCTATTTTCCTTTGTAAACGTTTCCAAAACGAATTCTATTTTGTCGAATATTGCATTTTTTTCGGAGCAATTATGAATTTTTCTTGATATCCAATCACATTTTTGAATGTTTAATATTTAACACTTGCATTTAGTCAAACCATATCGTATAGTAAAAATATATGTATGCAATACACTCCGTACGACAGTCTGCATTCATGCTGCTGTTTGTACGATAGAAAATAAGGGGATTTCAGATTGTATTTGCAAAGTTAAAGAAGGAGGTTTCTCAAAAGTGGGAGAAGTACAAATCAAACCATTCAAACGTGTTCTCGTCGCTAACCGAGGCGAAATCGCCATCCGTGTTTATCGTGCTCT
This sequence comes from Coprococcus intestinihominis, assembly GCF_040096555.1. NCBI lineage: Bacteria > Bacillati > Bacillota > Clostridia > Lachnospirales > Lachnospiraceae > Coprococcus > Coprococcus intestinihominis. Next base: position 3,907 of record NZ_JBBMEK010000119.1, read on the forward strand.
GAATGAGCTGGGTATTACAACCGTCGGTATTTATTCCAAGGAAGACCGCTATGCCCTCTTCCGTTCCAAAGCAGACGAATCCTATCAGCTGAAAGAAAATAAAGGTCCTGTTGATGCTTATCTGGACATCAAGGGCATTATTGAAATTGCCAAGAAGGCAAATGTTGATGCTATCCATCCGGGCTATGGTTTTCTCTCTGAGAATCCGGACTTTGTCGAGGCCTGCGCAAAAGCCGGCATCGTATTTATCGGACCTTCCGAGGACATCATGAATGCCATGGGTGATAAGATTTCTTCCAAACAGATGGCTATCAAAGCCGGTGTTCCGATCATCCCTGGTGTAGATCACGCATTGAAGACAGAAGAAGAAGTCATGAAAGTTGCTGAGATGGTCGGTTATCCGGTTATGCTGAAAGCCTCCAACGGCGGCGGCGGCCGCGGTATGCGTATCGTCAACAGCGCTGAAGATATGCCGAAGGAATACCGCGAAGCCTGCAATGAATCCAAGAAGGCTTTCGGTGATGACCAGATCTTCATCGAGAAATACATCCGCGGACCAAAGCATATCGAAGTACAGGTGCTTGCAGATAATTACGGCAACGTTGTTCACCTTTACGATCGTGACTGCTCCGTGCAGCGTCGTCATCAGAAAGTTGTCGAATATGCCCCTGCATTCAGCATTCCTGAATCAACACGTCAGATTATTTTCGACAGCGCTATCAAGCTTTGCAAGCAGGTCGGCTACAGAAATGCCGGTACACTTGAATTCCTTGTGGACCAGGAAGGCAATCCATACTTCATTGAGATGAACCCTCGTGTCCAGGTTGAACATACCGTTTCCGAGATGGTTACAGGCATCGATATTGTTGCTTCTCAGATTCTCATTGCCGAAGGTTATCCGCTGAACAGCCCTGAGATCAATATTCCATCCCAGGATGCTGTCAAGTGTCAGGGATTCTCGATCCAGACTCGTGTTACAACAGAGGATCCATCCAATAACTTCCTTCCGGACACAGGCAAGATCACTGTTTATCGTTCCGGTTCAGGCAATGGTATCCGTCTTGACGGCGGCAACGCTTATGCAGGCGCTGAGATTCTTCCATATTACGATAGTCTTCTTGTAAAAGTGATCACACACGACCGTACATTTGACGGTGCCATCCGCAAGTCTCTCCGCGCATTGAAGGAACTGCGTATCAGAGGTGTCAAGACCAACGTGCCTTTCCTGATCAATGTCATCAACCATGAGACATTCAGAGCCGGCCAGTGCTACACCACTTTTATAGAAGAAACACCTTCTCTGTTCCAGCTGCAGCGCAGCCAGGACCGTGCAACCAAGATCATCGAATTCCTGGGTGACAGAATCGTCAATACAACCGGCGGCGACAAACCATTTTATGAAAATCGTGAAATTCCTCAGTTCGATGAGAAGAAATCGGTTTATGGTGCCAGAGATGAATTCTTAAAGCTTGGAGCCAGGGACTTTACTCAGAAGATCTTGAATGACAAGAAATTATACGTGACAGATACAACCATGCGTGATGCCCAGCAGTCCCTGATGGCAACCCGTATGCGTACGAAGGATCTCGCCGGTGCAGCCCGTGCAACCAATGCATTTATGCAGAATGCTTATTCCGTTGAATGCTGGGGCGGTGCCACATTCGATACCGCTTATCGTTTCCTGAAGGAATCTCCATGGAAGCGTCTCGAAATTCTCCGTGAGAGAATGCCGAACACTATGCTCCAGATGCTGCTGCGTGCATCCAACGCCGTTGGTTACAGCAATTATCCGGATAATGTGGTTAAGAACTTTATTGATGTTTCCTCCAAAGCCGGCATCGATATTTTCAGAATTTTCGACTCCCTGAACTGGGTTGAGAATATGAAGATGCCAATCGAAGAAGCATTGAAAACAGGCAAGATTGTCGAAGGTACACTCTGCTATACAGGCGATGTTACGAATCCAAACGAGAAGAAATACACACTGGATTATTATGTCAAGAAAGCCAAAGAACTCGAAGCACTTGGTATCCATACCTTCTGCATCAAGGATATGGCCGGACTTCTGAAGCCATACGCTGCCAAAGAGCTGATCGGTGCGCTGAAGTCCGAACTGAAGATTCCGGTTCACCTTCATACACATGATTCTACAGGCAACGGTGTTGCAACTGTCCTGATGGCTGCAGAAGCCGGCGTTGATATCGTCGATCTGGCCATTGAATCCATGAGCACACTGACCAGTCAGCCATCCATGAACTCTGTTGTTGCTGCCCTGCAGGGTACAGACCGTGACACAGGCCTTGATCTTGATGAACTCAGTGAACTTGGCCGCTACTACGGCAGAGTCCGCAAGGTTTACAAACAGTTTGAAAGCGGTATGAACGCACCAAACGTTGATATTTACAAGTACGAGATTCCTGGCGGTCAGTACTCCAACCTTCTCGCCCAGGTTGAAAGCATGGGTATGAAGAATCAGTTTGAAGAAATCAAAGAACTGTACAGACAGGCCAACGAGCTTCTCGGCAATGTTACAAAAGTTACACCTACATCCAAGGTTGTCGGTGATATGGCTATCTTTATGCTGAAGAACGGTCTGAACAAAGACAATATCTTTGAACTTGGCCAGGATCTCTCATTCCCTGCCTCTGTTGTAGACTACTTCAAGGGCATGATCGGACAGCCTGAAGGTGGATTCAATCCTGAACTTCAGAAGATGATCCTCAAAGGTGAGAAACCGATCACTGTCCGTCCGGGTACATTGCTTCCGGATGTCGATTTTGACGCTGTTAAGGCCATGCTGAAGGATAAATACGATCTCTCAGATTTCTCCGATTACCAGCTGGATCTGAAGGCTGTCAGCTATGCCCTCTATCCAAAGGTATATGAAGATTACTGCGAACATTTCCAGGCATACAACGATGTTACACGACTTGAAAGCCATGTTTACTTCTATGGCCTGCGCCGCGGTGAGGAAACAACCCTTAAGATTGGTGAAGGTAAAGATCTGCTGATCAAGTTTATGGAAATGTCTGCACCTGATGAGGAAGGCAAACGTGTCCTCAGCTTTGAAATCAACGGTTCTGTCCGTGAAGTCACTGTTCAGGATAAGAAGCTTGAAGTTAAGTCCGATAAGAAACTGAAAGCCGATAAGTCCAACCCGGCTCATGTTGGTTCTACGATTCCGGGTACAGTCAGCCAGGTATTCGTCAAAGAAGGCGAAGAAGTGAAACAGAACCAGCCGCTGCTCGTACTCGAAGCCATGAAGCTGGAGACAACTGTCGTTGCCAAACAGGACGGTGTTATCGACAAGATTTACGTTGCTGCAGGCGATCGCGTCAATACCGGCGATCTGCTGCTGTCCTTCCAGAAATAGTGTTCATACGGGTATCATAAAATAAAAACTGAAATTTCCGCTGTCTCGCTGGTTTTGCCAGACACTGTGTGCTCCATTCGGACTGCTTGTCCGCCTGGTTTCACACAGTGTCGCAAAAATGCGGACATCTGGGAATTTCAGTTTTTTTATCGGCATCCTGTATGAGGCTTATACGAGAGAATTTTCCTTTATTACATAGGCTATGGCCATTCTGTAACTTATGGCCATCTCCGGTTATCCATGGTATACTTATTTCATGGAAGTCGGAGGACGTGCTGCACCCGTTCCGAGCCTATTCGGAGGTGGTGCCATATGAGTACATATAAAGAATTACAACTTATAGTCTCTGTCGCTGTGCTCATAGTTGCAATACTGAATTTTACGCATAAAAAATAGCCGTCCTATGTACTTTGGCGAGTCTCGGACAGCTATTTTTTAACCTAATATTTCGCCGGGTCGGGTGAGCGCATTCACCTTCCGACTTCCTATATTCTTATTATACCTTTCTTACAGGCGTTTGTAAATACGCCTATCGCGATTTTCTTTACAATGCTTTATTCTCTTTCCAACGACCTGATATCAGGAACACCACAATCAATATAATGGCACCCACGGATGCCATCGGACCGCCGAGACCGACGCCCGTCAAACCAAGGTTCAGCACCAGGCCAAAGACCACTGCCACCGGTACTCTGAGAATGATCGCCGACAGCATATTATTCACCATGGAAAAAGCGGTATGCCCTGCGCCTATAAACAGGCCGTTGATACAGAAGACAAACGGCATCAGCAGATAATCAAAGCTGAAGGTACGGATATACTGCACGCCGTATTTCAGCATTTCCGGTTCATCATTAAAAAGGCGTAAAATATGCTCGAAAGATGTCTGCGCCACAATAAAGATGCATCCACTGATACAGAATGCGATGACTGTACCGATTTTGCATGTTTTCACTGCTCGGTCCCACTTGCCGGCACCGATATTCTGTGCACACATCGTTGAGATGGAGGCCCCCATCGCCACAGCCGGCAGCACCGCAAAACTGTTGAACTTGGCCACAACACCAACGGCGGCTGATGCATTGACGCCACCGATGATATTGACAAGAGTTGTAATGATCATAAATGAAATGCTCGTCACACCATTCTGAATCGCAGTCGGTGTCCCTAATTTCAGAATCTTTATCGCTTTTTCTTTTTTGATAATAAAAGAAGATGGTTTGAAATCAAATACAAAGTTATTGCGGATCATCACGACGATACAGGTGATCATGCTGACGGCCTGTGAGAATACAGTTGCAATAGCTGCTCCCAGCGCTCCCATCTTCAATCCGGCCACCAGTACAAGGTCAAGAATCACGTTAGTAATGCAGGCAATCAGTACAAAGTACAAAGGTCGCTTACTGTCTCCCATGCCGCGCATAACCGCACTGAACACATTGTAACCAAATATAAAAATCAATCCCAGAACCGTCACTGTCAAATAACGATCAGCCTCTGCAAAGGATTCCGCCGGTGTCTGGATCAGATGAAGAATCGGTTTCTTGAGAATAAGCATTAAAACGGTAATGGCAACTGCCGCAATGGTTAATGTCGTAAGCAATGTTGCCGTCGTCTCCTGCATATCCTTCCGCCTCTTGGCTCCCAGATACTGTGCGATCAGTACAGTTCCGCCTGCACACAGACCGACAACGATATTCGTCAGAATCAGGGTTACCTGGCTTCCCAGATTCACACCGGACATGCTGGTTGTACCGCTGAAGCGTCCGACAATCAGCATATCCGCCACGCTGTAAAGAGACTGTATAATGTTGGATGCCAGAAAAGGCAGTGAAAACAAAATCAGCTGTTTCGCTACATTGCCCTCCGAAAGATTTTTCTCAAAACTGCTCATGATGATTACCTCTTTTAAATTCCTGTAAGTATTGGCAGAACTTTTGTCTGTCAGAAAAGCTTTTGTATACTTCATGTTTTTGTATACTTAATTATACTTAATATAGTAGCGTAAAGCACCAATAATGACAATAGGTATTCTCAAGCGTACCATACCTGCCAACCCTGTTTTCCATACAAGAAGAACATTTCGAGCCATTTTTCAATTTACATCTACCAAAAAAAATGATATCCTAT
>NZ_JBBMEK010000120.1:0-9336 GCF_040096555.1 Coprococcus intestinihominis
CTGACCTTCACCTGTTTCAAACGCCGCCTTGATCTCCTCACGGTTGCTGTGGTTTTCCATGCCGCCGATATCCGCATTGGTATCCAAAAGGACTTTGCCTTCTTTGTCGATAATCGTGACACGAAGATTATCCAGCTGATGCACTTCCTGAATCAGCGTTGCTTCATCATATGTATCCACACTGGTCAAAACATAGGCGTATGTTCTCACATCACTGAAAACCTGTGCTTTAAAACGCTGATAAAACAGTGCCGTCACAATGGTTGTGGTAATAAGGATGACCAGGGCCGCGATCAGACAAAACTGCAGATATATTTTGTGCTTCATCTTTTTTCCGCGCATGGCCTTCTAATTCTCCTTATCCGACATAATATAGCCGACATTTCGAACAGTCTTGATCATAGAACCGGCCTCACCGAGTTTTTTACGCAAAGTCTTGATATGCATATCCAAAGTTCTCGATTCACCCTCAAAATCAATGCCCCAGATACGCTCCATGATCGTATCTCTCGCAGTCACAATCTCTGCATTGGACATCAGAAGTTTCAGCAGCTCATATTCCTTATAGGTCAGCTCACAGACCTGATCACTGACATATACGGCATGCTTTTCATCATCCATAAATACATTGCCCAGCGTCAGGAATTTCTTTTCTTCCACATAAGCACTTCTTCTCAGCAATGCCTTGACTCTTGAAATCAGTTCCATAATACCAAAGGGTTTGGTAATATAGTCATCTGCCCCTACATCCAGTCCTTTAACCTTGTCGATTTCTGATGTCTTGGCTGTCACCAGAATAATCGGCAGCTTCTTTGTCTCCGGTATGGACCGGAGCTTTCTCAAAACGTCCAGTCCATCCGCATCAGGAAGCATAATATCCAACAGCAAAAGGCTCGGCACTCTCTCCGACACCTTTTTAAAAAATTCTCTGGCATTATCAAAACCTTCTGTCTGATATCCGCTGTTTTTCAGAGCATAAGCCTCTATTTCCTGAATATTCAGGTCATCCTCAAGAATATATATTGTTGCCATTTTTGTCCTCCTTATGACTGCGGCAGCGCATAAACTGCCTTATCCTTCTGATAGGCTTCACGGAATGCTGCATCTTTGTTTTCTTTCAGGTCTTCCAGATATTCATGGACATCAAATACATTCTCATGGATTCTCAAAAGGTCAACGGCCAGATTGGAACAATGGTCTGCCACTCGCTCATAATTAATCGTGATATCTGATAAAACAAAACCAAGTTCCACAGAACATTCGCCGCTGCGAAGTCGTCTGACATGACGCTGCTTCAACTCATCATTCAGGTAGTCGATCACTTCCTCAAGCGGTTCCACCTGACGTGCCAAATGAATATCATCATTCTTAAATGCCTCAATAGACATATTCATAATATCTCTCACTGCTCTGGAATAAACTTCCAATTCCTGAGCACCCTTATCCGAAAATGACAGGTTTTTCTCGTTCATTTCCTGGGCCTTTTCCATAATGTTCACCGCATGATCGGAAATTCGCTCTAAATCCCCGATGCAATGCAGCAGCATAGACAGGCTCTTGCTGTCTTTTTCCGACAGATCACGACTGCTGAGTCGAATCAGATACGTACCCAGACGGTCCTCATAATGATCCACTTTATTCTCCAGTTTCAGAACATTCTCTGCCTTTGTCTCATCATATTTCTGCAGAAGCTCCATGGCAATAAACAATGCCTGTCTGGAAAGCTCGGCCATATGAGATGTAACGGAATAACAATTCTCCATGGCAAAACCCGGTTTCTCAATGAAACGATCATCCAGCAGAAGCAGCATATCCTGTCCTTCCTCTGCAGGCTGTACAGACTGCTTCTCATCTTCATCAGATGTTCTGACAGTAAGGATCGCCAGTTTCTCAAGTCCCCTGTGGAAAGGAAGTAAAATAGCTGTTGCAAAAATATTAAACACACTGTGGATGACCGCAATACCTGCCGGATTGGCCATATTGTCGATAAAACTGAAATGGACAAATGCATTCAGCGCATAAAAACCAATCATAAAAATCGTCGTACCGATAATATTGAAATACAAATGGACAAATGCTGTACGCTTTGCATTCTTGGATGCACCGATACCGGACAGCAGTGCCGTCACACATGTACCGATGTTCTGTCCCATAATAATAGGAATAGCTGCACCATAGCTGACGGCCCCTGTCACACATAAAGACTGCAGAATACCGACCGATGCCGATGAGCTCTGGATCACTGCCGTCAGGACAAGGCCTGCCAGCATACCCAGCAGCGGGTTCTTGAACATCAGCAGAATATTCGCAAATTCAGGCACATCCGCCAGTGGTTTCACCGCATCACTCATGGTTTCCATACCAAACATCAGCACGGTAAAACCAATCATAATGGTACCTATATCCTTTTTCTTCTCATTCTTGGAAAACATCAGAAATCCGATGCCGATTACGGCCAGAATAGGTGAAAAAGAGGACGGCTTCATCAATGTCAGAATAAAATTGTCCCCCTGAATACCTGTCAGACTCAGAAGCCATGATGTCACGGTTGTACCGATATTGGCACCCATAATAACACCAACTGCCTGAGACAGCTTCATAATACCGGAATTAACAAAGCCAACAACCATAACCGTTGTGGCTGACGATGACTGGATGACAGCTGTTACACCAGCGCCTAACAGTACAGCCTTGAAAATGTTGTCTGTCATCTTCTCCAGAATACGTTCCATACGTCCGCCGGACGCCTTTGACAGACCGTTGCCCATAACTTCCATACCATACAGAAAGAGGGCAAGGCCGCCAATCATCGTTAAAATATCAAATACACTCATAAATTTCTCCTTTACATGTCTTCATAACATCCATCTGTTCATGAATAGTTTCCCTATTCATTCCCGATTATACGATGACTATGTAAAGGCTAAAGGCATTCCATGTAAAATTAATGTAAAATTTCATTTACATTCGGGTGTATTTTCAACTTTTTGAGCTTTATTTACGTAAATTCTGTGTAAACCCATAATCTTGCCCGCATTTCCGCACAGCACCTGACAGATTATGGGCAACTCCCATCTACCAGTTCTTCTCTATTATTTCTTCAGCCACTTTTTACAATGACTGCATTGTTCCTGTATATCGTTGATCAGCATAGCAGTATGATAACCATCTGCTACGGCATGATTGACCATTATGCTGAAAGGCAGCATCCAGCGATCATGAACCTCATGGTAACGTCCGAAAACAATAATCGGAAAATACATCTGCCGCGGTCCCGGTGTGTCATGTCCCACAGATATAAAAGAAACCCAAGGTACACAGGATACCGGTGTAAAGGCATCCGGACGATCCGGCTTGGCTTTGATTCCTTTGCTATCCTTATACTGCTTCATATCTCTGCAGACATCTTTGTAAAATATGCTGAAATCCTCATTCCATTCTGTCCAGATATCTGAAAATGTCTCATCATCTTCGTGAAAAATCGTGTAGGACGGATGACAGACATCATATACGCCCAGATGGCCTTCTTCATCCAGGGCCATTCTGAAATTCTCATGATGGTTAATGCTGTACATAATGGCATACATCATCGCCGGATAAAAATGAATCCCCTTTTTCCGGCAGCGTTTCCTCAACTTCGTCACATCCAACTCCACATTCATCTCATAACTGGTGCGGATCTGTTCATTATAATATCGATAGTGTTCCCGACGCGGCCACTGTTCCATGTCTATACGTTCAAATGTCATTTCTACTCCTCCTGTCATGCCTCCAGCGCCTCAAGACGCTTTTCTATAAAGGAAAGTATGTCCATCTGTACCTGTTCATAATCAAGTTCATTGAGTATTTCATGTCTGTCTCCGGGATAAATCTTCATTTCGACATTCTTAACCCCTGCCTCACGGTAAGTTCTGCAGATTTCCGGCACGTCCTTACCGAAATGTCCCACAGGATCATCACTTCCCGCCACAAATAAAAGCGGCACTTCTTTCGGCAGTTTGCTGATATGGGCCGGCTCCTGAATAAAGCTCAACACATCAAATAAAACTTTATAACCGTTCAATGTAAACATAAAACCGCAATACGGATCCTCAAGATAAGTGTCAACATTCGCATCATTCCGGGACAGCCAGTCATACTCTGTTCTGACAGACGGATACTGTTTATTATATGAGCCAAATGCCATTTTCATCATCAGCTGACTTCGGTGATGTTCACCTCTGACAACACTCAGGCTGTTGGCTGTGGTCTTCGCCGCACTCAGCAGTGCCGGCGGCTGTGAACCCGTCCCCATCAGTATCGCACCATCCAGCTGGCTGCCATAAGTCATCAGATATCTTCTGGCCATAAAAGATCCCATACTATGCCCCAGAAGGAAATACGGTATTCTCGGATATCTTGCACGGATCGACTTCGTTACCTTATATAAGTCATCCACGACTGTCTCAGAGCCCTTTGCCTTCGGAAAATATCCCAGTTCCTCTTCACCCTTCGCCGTCTCCCCATGGCCCAGATGATCATTGCCGATCACCATCATACCATGCTGTGCCAGGAATGTCGCCAACCTGTCATAACGATCCACATATTCACACATGCCATGGGAAATCTGAACAATCGCCCTGATCTCCTCCAACGGATGCCACGAGATCACATGAAGCTTATTCACCCCGTTCGTTGAATTCAAATAAAACTCTTCCTTCTCTACCATACCTGCGCCCCCAGTTCGTTTCTCATCATACATCATCAATTCACATCCCGACTCCACCCTTCCCCGCTTGAAGCCGATTATTCTATACCATCTATTATATCCGAATATCACATAAAACACCAGAAATACACACAAGCTGCCAACAACTTTTTATCCCTATTATACAAATGTGTGTTATCATAAATATAGAAAAAATAATTTATCAAATATAACATCTACATGATCGCTATCACTCACGGATGTTTTTACATAAACTATTTTTACAAACAATACCTCTGACATTCACAGACAGGTGGGATAGAACATTCTGTCTATTCCCTTGGATTAAGCTGAATATTTCTGATGTTTCAAGGCAGGTGCTTCAACGCCGGTTGGTACTTAGACCGTGTTTTGTACGGTCTTATGTACCACTACCAGGCGTTGGCAGTGCGAACGTGCCTTCCTTGAAACATCAGAAATATTCAGCTACCCAGTATCTAGGGCAGAATGTTCAATCCCACCGTCCCGAAAGGATTTTTTATGAAAAAACACCTCTTCAGTCTTTTGCAGCGTATCGGTCAGTCTTTTATGCTGCCCATCGCTCTTCTGCCTATCGCCGGTATTTTTCTCGGCATCGGCAGTTCTCTGACCAATACAAACATGCTGGCCGCCTATCACCTGAAAGGGCTCATGGGGCCCGGAACAGCTCCTTACATCCTGTTTTCACTGCTTAACAGTGCCGGTTCGATCATTTTTGACAATCTGCCGATTCTTTTTGCTGTCGGCGTTGCTATCGGTATGGCCCGGAGCGAAAAAGCCACAGCCGCACTTTCAAGTATTGTTGCTTTCTTTGTTATGCACAGTACCATCGGAAGTCTGATAACTTATACGGGTCGAAGCCATTCTTTTCTCACCGGTGCAACCAGCGAAATTGTCGGCATTACGTCCCTGCAGATGGGTGTTTTCGGCGGCATCATTGTCGGGCTTGGCGTTGCTGCATTGCATAACCGTTTTTACAAAATTGAACTGCCCAAGGTTTTTTCGTTTTTTGGCGGAACACATTTTATCCCGATCATCAGCGCAATCACTTATGTCGGCATCGGTATTCTTATGTTCTATATCTGGCCGCCGATCCAGATTCTGATCAACGATGCAGGCAAACTGGTGCTGATGTCCGGATACGGCGGCACTTTTGTCTACGGGCTTCTGGAACGCGCCCTGATTCCTTTTGGGCTCCACCATGTTTTCTATATGCCTTTCTGGCAAACCGCTGTCGGCGGTCGTGAACTTGTAAACGGCCAGCTCATTGAAGGTGCCCAGAATATCTTTTTTGCAGAACTTGCCAGCCCTGATACTTCACATTTCAGTGTCGCAGCCACACGTTTTATGAGCGGTAAATTTCCGTTGATGATGTTCGGTCTTCCCGGCGCTGCCCTGGCTATGTATACCTGTGCCCGCCCTGAAAATAAAAAAGCTGTAGGAAGCCTTTTGCTGTCCGCAGCCATCTCCTCCGCTGTCACTGGAATTACAGAGCCTCTGGAATTTGCCTTTTTATTCGTCGCTCCGCCGCTATATGTCATTCACTGTGCATTTGCCGGCCTCTCCTATATGCTCATGCATATGCTGAATGTTGGTATCGGCATGACATTTTCCGGCGGTTTCCTGGATTTCTTCCTGTTCGGCATTCTCCAGGGCAATACCAAAACCAGCTGGCTGCATGTCATTCCTGTAGGTATCCTTTATTTCATTGTTTATTTTATCGTTTTCCGGGTAATGATTTTGAAATTTAACTATCAGACACCGGGACATGAAAAGGACAATGCCACCTCTGTCAATAACGCTGACAACAAAAGTCAACAGATTCTTGACGGTCTGGGCGGTCTTGAGAACATTTCCGATTTAAGCTGCTGTGCGACGCGCCTGCGTGTCACTTTACATCGGCCCTCAAAGCTCAACAAAGAAAAGCTTCTCTCCACAGGCGCTGCTGCTGTTGTGGCCAATGGTGACGGCGTCCAGGTTGTCTACGGCCCGGAAGTCACGGTTATCCATGCCCGTCTGCAGGATTATATCGCTCAGATCATTCCTGCTTCATCATCGACAGCGGATAATTCCGCCGCAGTTCCAACAACTTCAGCAAAAGTCTCAAATCCTGCTGTTTCCGCAGAGGCAAAAGATTCTGACAATTTATCAGTTGCCGACGCCATCACTGATATTGTCTATGCTCCATGCAACGGCACTGTCATTCCGCTCAAAGAAATCAATGACGGTGTTTTCTCCGAAGGTTATATCGGCGAAGGATTAGCCATCGAACCTGTTGACGGCAGTTTCTATGCACCATTTGACTGTAGCGTTGCCATGGTTTTTGATACACATCACGCCATCGCACTGCACACTGCAAATGATACAGAGCTGATCCTTCATGTCGGTTTGGATACCGTCAAATTAAACGGCCAGCATCTGGAAGTATTCGTCCAAGAAGGCCAGAAAATCCAAAAAGGGGATCTGATTCTGCGAGCTGACCTGGAAGGTATTCAATCAGCCGGTTGCAGAACCGTCACCCCTGTTGTCATCACCGGTGCCGGCGGCGCTGAATCCGTCGAACTTCTTAAAACAGGACCGGTTCACATCGGAGACGATGTTCTTAAAGTCCATTATTAATGTGCATCCGGATCGCAAATTCTATCTGTCTACCTTGACTGAAAAACGGAGCTGCAATGCAGCCCCGTTTTTCGTCTAATGAAGTATTTCGTTCATACTGCCTGTGCGGTAACCGCCCAGATCCAGTGTTACATATGTAAAACCAAGTTCTTTGAAATAGTTGTAAACTTTTTCACGGATCCCCTCAGCCAACAGTTTTTCAAACTCTGACGGCAGAATTTCGATTCTTGCCATTTTGTCATGGATTCTTACACGCACTTGATAGAATCCCAGATCAAGCAGGAGCTGTTCAGCTTTCTCCACCATACCAAGCTTTTCTTCATTAATGGTTTCTCCATAAACAAAACGCGAAGACAGGCAGGCAAAGGACTGCTTATTCCATGTGGAAAGTCCCAATTCCTTTGATAACTCACGAATCTCCTGTTTGTTCAGTTCTGCTGCACGAAGGGGACTGCTGACCCCCAGCTCTTTGACAGCCACAAGACCCGGTCTGTAATCTCCATTATCATCCATATTGGAACCTTCTGCCACCGCATTCAGCCCATTCTCTTTGGCAATATTCCAAACCTTCTCAAACAACTCATGTTTGCAAAGATAGCATCGATTCTTCGGATTCTGTCTGAAACCATCGATATCCAGCTCTTCTGATTCACAAACAATATGCTGAATGTCATTTTCTGCACAGAATTTCTTTGCTTCATTCAACTCCCTTTCCGGGAAAGAACAGGATGCTGCCGTCACCGCAATGGCCTTGTCCCCCAGCACATCATGTGCTACCTTTAATAAAAATGTAGAATCCACGCCGCTTGAAAAAGCCACGGCCACACTGCCCAGAGATTTCAGATACACCTTTAAATTTTCATATTTTTCATGTAGCTGATCCATTCTCGTCCATACCTCCGATTATGATTTTATAAAATGCAAGTCTGCTCCGCAAACTTTTCATATCATATTAGTATGATTAATATGATATCATTATATCAGCATGTCCCATCAATGTCAATGAACACTTTTTTAACTACCTATTTACGTAAAACGACATACATCCCCACTATATAGGCAAAAGTAATTGCTTACAAATTCTTTACATACAATGTACGAATCGCATTCAGCACGGCAATAACCATCACACCTACATCCGCAAAAATCGCAACCCACATGTTGGCAATACCCAAGGCACCGAGAATCAGACAAATGACTTTAACACCGATGGCAAAATAAATATTCTCATAAACAATTCTCATACACTTCCGGGCAATCCTGATAGCCTTGGCAATCTTCAGCGGATCATCATCCATCAAAACAATATCCGCTGCTTCAATGGCTGCATCAGATCCCATAGCACCCATCGCAATACCGATATCTGCTCTTGAAAGTACCGGTGCATCATTAATACCGTCACCCACAAAGGCCAGTTTCTCTTTCTCATTCTTCTGTGACAGCATTTTTTCCACCATAGCAACCTTATCACCCGGGAGTAATTCACTGTGTACTTCATCAATCCCCAGATTCGCCGCCACTTTGTCCGCAACACGTTTGGCATCTCCTGTCAGCATAACGGTCTTCTTGATACCGGCCACTTTCAGTGCTCTGATAGCCTCTTCTGCATGCGGTTTCAGCAGATCAGCAATCAAAATATGACCGACATATTCACCATCTACTGCCATATGAACAACTGTACCGACGCTGTGACACTCCTGATAAGGAATACCTTCCAGTTCCATCAACTTGGCATTGCCTGCAGCAACGGTTCTGCCGTCTACCTTCGCGATGACACCTTTACCGCTGACTTCCTGCACATCCGTCACTCTGCTCTGATCAATGGCCTTGCCGTAAGCCTTCTGAAGGCTGCGACTGATCGGATGGGATGAAAAGCTCTCTGCCAATGCGGCATACTCAAGGATTTCATTCATCGGCAATGTATTGTGATGCACACCTGTTACTTCAAATACCCCCTGTGTCATTGTACCTGTCTTGTCAAATACAACATA
>NZ_JBBMEK010000121.1:0-9311 GCF_040096555.1 Coprococcus intestinihominis
CCTCCCGGAGCAGGTATCCCTGCTCCGGTCAACCGGACATCCTCACCATTTCGGCTCTTGGAAATTACCGCACACCTCGAAGCACTGGCGTACTTTATTCATCGAGTTGATTGCAGACATGATTCAAATATTCAAATATGAAATTGTCATTTGTCAGCTGGAACGGGCGCAGAAAATGATAGATGCACCTGATTCTAAACGGAAAACAAGGAATCAGAATGACCCGGCCCGATTCGTAAAAAAGACGTCTGTTACCGATGATGGAGAAATAGCTGAAAAGTATGTGTACAGTCTGGATGAAGAACGTGTTGCCGAAGAAGCGCAGTATGATGGCTTTTATGCGGTTATAACCGATCTGGAAGGTGATGTTGATGAGATCAGCAAGATCAACCAGCAACGATGGGAGATTGAGGAAAATTTCAGGATTATGAAAACGGAATTTAAAGCAAGACCCGTTTATGTCCGACGAGAAGACCGTATCAAAGCCCACTTTCTGACATGTTATATCAGTCTGCTTGTATATCGACTGCTGGAAAAAAAGCTTGAAAACAAATATACCTGTGAGGAGATACTGAAAACATTACGCAGCATGCAGATGACACGCATATCAAAGGATGACGGATATATTCCTTCTTATAAAAGAACGGATGTAACAGACAGCCTGCATAAAATTGCTGGTATTCATACGGACCTAGAATTTATTTCAAAATCCACTATGAGGAGCATAATAAAAACCACCAAAAATACAAAAAAATAGCACAGCAAAAAAAATAGCACAATATCGATGCGAAAAACAAAACCGCTACAAGACCTGTATTTAAAGGCTTTACAACGTTTTTTCTGCTCATAAAGTGTCAAAGATGAAATTATATCTTATTTTCCCTATTTTTCAACCGCCTTTCCTTAAAAAATCGTAACTGTTCAGAGCTAACCGGATATTCAAATATCAGCGGAATATCCCGCACAACCATAGGGTAACACCTGTCATGAAAAATAACGGTTTCGTTTTTCTTCAAATGCAGTAGCCGGGACGGTGAGAGTAATGGCCGATGATATTCATTGCAGCCTGCCAGTTCCGAGATATACTTTAAAAACGACATTTCTCTTGAATGGAGATAAATCAGATTGCCGCAGTTATCCAATACCGTCTGACTGGCATTCAAACCATATTTTTCTATCATCTGGGAATAGGACTGGATAACCAGGTGGAACCGGATATTTCGGCTTCTTGCAGCTGTCAGCATGGAAATCAAATCCGGCAGAATCGGCATATTACAAAATTCCTCAAGTATAAAATTCACCCGGCGCGGCAATATGTCCTGATAGTCTGACGCCGTTTCCAGCAACGCCTGATAGCACTGGGTAACAAATAACGTAGCCAGGAAATGAAAAGTTGTCTTCTCATCCGGTACAATAAGAAAAACAGCCGTTTTTCGAAGTCCTATCTGACCCAGTTCAAAGGTAGACTCGGATAACATATCAGTTAATGCCGGTGAGGCCTTGAAAAGACGCACCAACTGGTCAAAAGTTGATAAAATACAGGAACGAGTATTGGAGGCCGTCAATTCCATATAGCCTGCCAGATTCTGATAAATTTCGCCAGTCTTTGGCAGCTCCTGATAAATCGTATCCAAATCGCCATTTTCCATTCTTTCGTAACGCCATTTCAGAAGGTTCTTCATATTCAGATTTTCGCCTATTTTTTGCATGAGGCAACATAAGCCAAGAGCCAGCTGACCCGCACTCTCATTCCAATATCTGTCCTTGTCTGATTTTGATCTGGAATTAAATAACGTCTCCATCAGGTCATTTAATTCCAGAATCGCCTTCTGCTCACCGGATTTTCCCTGGGCAAAGGATTTTTCCACACATCCCATAGGATTCCACTTGTCCGGTGAATCCTGAGGTCTGCGCAGATCAATGATAGGCATAGCATATCCGGCTTCCGACAAAAAGCCTTTTGTTTTTCTAACCAGCTCCCCCTTCGGGTCTACAATCACCATGGATTCTCCTGCCTTTGCACAGGAATAAATCAACGGGAGGACAAAACGCAGTGTCTTCATGGAGCCTGTATCTCCCACAATAAGACTGTGCACCTCACTCGGATCAACATAGGCCATGTCCGATTCCCTGAAAAGAATCGGACCGCCCTTGGGTATCCGCCGTGAATCATTGATATGAAATCCATATAAATCACGCTTCATTTCATCTTCTGATGCCATTCTGGCATCCTGATATCTAAGACCATCTTCAAACATCCATATACCTCCTGCTCTCTATCCTGAACCTACTTCTGTCCTCTATCGTCTGTCCAGAACTTCGCCCATCCTTTTCCTGCTGTGGCATCATTGTTCCGCCGCAAAACCAATGGTTCTGGCAGCTTCTCTTTTCTGAATTCCCGGCATCAGACCGATATCCCTGGCTCTGATGACTTTGCTCCTGCCATTTTGCATGCACTGTTCAAAATAAATCTGCCTGAAAAGCTGCTCGACAACGATGATATTTTCTGTCTCTGATTCGCTTCTCTCTTTTAGCTTTTCTGCCAACAGTTGCTCTGCTTCTGCCTGAACACGCCAGCTTTCCTTTTCTGCCATCGTCACAAAATGTTTTACACACTGTTCAACAGATGGTGTCTGAGAATAGACTCTCATCCACACCCCATATCGAACAAACTCAGCAAATAAGGCATCATCCTTTTCTTGATTCTGACCGGCCGGAACAAGCAGTATAAAACAGATATCTGAATGTTCTGCGATATACTCCAGAAACACTCTCAGAGACGAATTATAGCCGCTTCTTCCCCATTCTTCTGCCAGCTCAACCACAATGGTGCCAATGTAAGTATCATAACAGTCTCTGGCAATACTGTAGCTGTCGCAGAGATGCTGAATGAAAGCACCGGCGCCCTGCCAGTCCTCATAATAAGGCATTTTGATGGTAAAAGTCCGCACTAATCCTTTAAAAGGAAGCATTTCCTGCCGGTCAATCACCTCGGCAATTTTTAATCCCAGTCGCTCCATCGCCGAAGTCGAATGCCCGATAATATAAAAATCCGGGCACGGCCCTTTCAGCTGCTTCACTCGTCTGATAATTGCTTCTTCATTTTTTCTATACTTCGACATACCGCTTCACCTTTCATAGATTAAAACACATAATCACGACTTTTGACGTTCTACCATTTATATCTGCTGATGATTGGAATTTTCCTCACAAATTTCGTATAAAAACAAAAAAGAATCTTTCCATCCTTTTCGGACTTTCATCCGATGGATAAAAAAGATTCTTTGTTTATTATCTGTCATCAAGTTCATATTTCCTCAAAACCCATAAAAAATAACCCGGGTATTCATATCATCATGACCGATAGAATAACCCGGATTATTCCGTTTCCTTGTTAAATGCCTTATCACTGGTACAAGTTCCAGGAAGGCTTCCTATATTTGCAACTTCTATTGTTCTGCACTGTTACACAGGCGGCTGGCTCCGCACCGCATCCACAAAAAACATCGTCAGTCCCATGTAAACTGCCAGGGCCAACCCAAACACAGACAGCAGTACAATGATAATTATACAAAGGATTTTTCTCTGCTGCAGTCCCCGCACTGCCAAAATAATTCCCGCAATAATCAGAATCAACAGTACTGCTGCCATACCAAACGTCATGCACTTATCTCCTTTCTCAGCCCCACCATCTATTCTTTATTATTTTCTCAACTTCCCTATTCCATCAGATAGTAATTTCCTTCTTCATCCCAAAGAAAAACATCTCCGTCCCCTGCAAAGACCTGATGTGACACACCATCATACATCGTAGACTCTGCATAATAAATATTCGCTGCATCTGCATCCTGTGTCAATGTACCACAATCCATCTCCGCCGGCTCAGCACCTGGCGCACGCTGATAATAACTCCAGTTTCCGGAAGCATCCATAACGATATACGTTTCCGCTGAAAGGTCACCGTCATAATACCAGATACCCTCAAAATGACTAAAATCATTTTCTGAATTAATGCTAGTTTCTTCTTGCGCATTTTCACCCCAATCAACGGAAGGGTCATAGGGTTCATCAGGAATCCATCCTCCAGGATAGACCTTATTATCCGCTTCATAATAGGCAAGTCCATCATCGCCAATTTTATACTCATCCCCCAAAAAGTACTCATTTACGCCGTCATTGTACCACAGCCATGTATCAGAACCATTGCCATAGTAGAATTTTGCTTTTTCAAGGTCTGTATAAGCCGCAATGTCACCGTTTCTGTAGAAGACACCGTCAAAATGTCCATCATCGCTGTATCGGCCCGGATACTGACTGGACAAAGTAAAACTGTTGCCGTCTTCACTTGCACAGAGATAAGCACGGTCTTCATTGTCGTAAAGATAAAGCCCCATTCCCTCACCCTCGTCACCAAGGGTTCCGTCCATGGAATAATCCGGTGAAGAAGCTGTATATATCATGTTCGCCGTGTCAATAACAATGGTTTCACCCACTGCATTCTGCCACATGCCGTCCCAGTTATTTGCCTCCCATTCTGCAAGTTTTGCCGTATCATCCCGTTTGAAAGTATTGCGGTGAATGTTAAGTCCATCACCGTCACCATTCTGATTCGGCATCAGCACACCGTCACTACGCAAGACAAAATCATACATGAAACCATTGAATGTCATCATCGGCTTGCCATCTTCCGGGGACTCCGACATTTCACCGCGTCCGCCGACCCCATAATAGGAACGATAGATATAATGTCCGCCCCCACTGTCAAAATACAGCTTTGTGCCGCCATTAATGCTCCACATGCCATCGAGGGACGCTGCGTCTGTCACCAATTCCTCACTGTCACCTTCTGCATTTTCCGTTTCCTCCGATGATGCCGCTATACTGTCAGAACTTCCGCAGGCAGCAAGACTCAGACACATCACCATTGCAAACATAAAGGCCCCATACTTTTTCCATTTTTTCATCACACTTTCCTCCTCACATTACTTTTGATAATTTGCATCACTATTTTTGTTCTGTCATAACCAGCATTTCTCCTTTCTTCTGCTTCCCCCCACCTGCACATCTCCTCAATAGAACTGTATCCCAGCTGCTTTGCCGGATTGTCCATCAACATAAAACGCATACTGAAAGTTTCTTTTATTATTCACCACGTGAAAAATCCACCGTACATACATTGTACGATGGATTTTATGCAATACCTATTCCCCAATGGTTAGTTTTTCTTGTCAAGACTGAAAATTCATATCCTACACCTCCTAATCATTCAGCACTTCCTGTATCTCCTGTTTATTCAGGTGTGTCTTTTCCATCAACGTATCCACCAGTTGTGCCATCTTATCTGCATTTTCTTTGATAATCGCAACCGACAAATTAAGCTGTTCCTGAATAATGGCATTGACCTTTTGTTCAATGCTCTGTGAAACCGTCTCAGACACTTCATTCTGCATGACGATTCCGGCGGCAATTTCATGGTACATGCCATAATTGCAGATCATTTTTCGTGCAATGGCGGTTGCTGTCTCAAGATCGGAGGATGGGCCTGTGGACAGTCCCTCTTCTTCGCCGTAATAAGCCAGTTCTGCTGCCCGGCCGCCCAAAGAAACAGCAATCTGACGAAGCAGTTCTTTTTTTGTATAAACGCCCTTACCTTCGGCTGCACTGTACATCATGTATCCGCCGTGGTTGTCCCGGGCCGCCACTGTCAGGTAAGACGGTTCTTCTCCGAAATAATTGCACACAACGACATGCCCCGCTTCATGACGGGCTGTTTTAATAAGCTCAGCACGATTCCAATGCTTTTCTTCGCCATGATTATACTTTTCAAAAGCCTCATCCATCATGCTGTCTGACAATTCTGTGCCGCTGCGAATGGCTTCACGGATGGCTGCATTCACTGCACCCTCAAGCAATGCCGGACTCATGCCGATCGAACGTTCTGCCAGATTCTGCAGCATATCATCACTGATCCTGAGTATCTGATGCTTATTTCGAAGCATCTTCAACAGCTGAATCCTGCCCGCTCTGTCTGGCAGATCAATGCAGATACTCCGGTCAAACCGCCGAACCAGCGCCGGATCCAATGCGCCTGTACTGCCGTTATTGCCGCCAAGATTGGTGGCGGCCATCACAAGCACCGGCTTTTTAACTGATGTTTTGAAGCCATCCATCTCCGTCAACAGTGCATTCAGGATTTCCTGTCTGCCGTCATGAAAAGCTTCCTCCGTTCTTCTGCGGCCAATGGCATCAATTTCATCGATAAACAAAATCGCCGGCGCATATTTTCTTGCAATCGAAAATATTCTGTGCACGGCCTGCGGTCCCTCCCCAACCCATTTGCTGATAAACTGATCAGCCGAAGCTGTCAGGAAGGTTACATCGGATTCCGCCGCTATCACCTTGGCCAGAGAAGTCTTTCCGGTTCCCGGAGGTCCGTAGAGCAAAATACCCTTTGGTGCTGCGGCACCTTTCTTCAGAAAGCTTTTGGCATCTTTCAGATAGGACTGAAAATACTGCAATTCTGATTTTACGTCCTCTGACACCACAATATCCGACCAGTGAATATCCGGTTTTTCTTCTGCCGATAAAACGTCTTTCTGATCATCCGCATCTACCGCCGTCGCCAGATGCAGATCAAAAACCTTGATGGTGCCAATGGTGCCGTCTTCACTTAAGGACTGAGCTGTTTCATAATTCAATACCTGATGCCTGAATGCAAGGGTATCCAATGCCTTCTGCTGTCACAGCTGCACCTGAAACTGGTCAAGCGTTGCTTCACAGGCATTCCTGTCCGAAAATGAGATATGTAAAATGTCCTCGGCTCCTTTCCCCAAAAATGAAAGTACTTCTTCACGATTATATTGATAATTATCTGTTTCCCAGATAAAAACCGGCAGTTCCGGTTCATACTGCTGCAAAACCTCCCAGCATTTTTTGCCCTCTGAATGCACATCTCCCGCATTCAGATAAGACGTTTCCTCTGAACGTCCATGAAAATAATCAATGGCTGCAAAACTCAGTTCATGCTCCTGAAGAATCTGTTTCACTTCATCCAGATTCGATGCATACAGCATCCTGCCCTTTTCCTGCATCTGCTGTGCCTGCATCCGCGCTTCTTCACTGCCGAAAAACAGGAAAGTATTGTCCTCCGGCACATGATATAACTGCCGGATGATCGGTTCAGCCCGGTCAATATCCAGCTGCCATCGGATTTTCTGAATGCCGCCTGCTGCTCCATCAGCTTTCTCGCTGCAATCGTCGAAAGCTGATGGGCCGTAAGATGATTAAACAGTAAAACATTTCCTGTGGCCAATCTGGAACAGATTGCCTGCGGAAAAACCGGTCTTCCGGTAACCGGATGACACTCTTTCTCCAGAGCATCCAGAATCACCTTTTTCGGTACATCCGAATAGTTGTGTTTTGTCGTATCCTGATACAGGGATTTGCCGGCATTGGTTGTGAAAATGATCACGGTTTCACCAAAAGCGATATTGGCTTCATATTTATTATCATACAGTGTACCGGCATCTAACACCTGCAGAAACAGATTGATAACTTTCGGATGTGCTTTCTCAATCTCATCAAAAATCAACATTGAAGATGGATGGTCATGCACAAAACCGGTTAATGCACCGGGTTTCGGTGACTTGAAATTTGCCCCGGCACCCGTTAATTCAGAAGCCGAAACATCGTCGGCATAACTGCTCATATCAAAGCGTTTCACAGGCAGCTCCAGGGCCTTTGCCGCTTCTGTCGCCAGATAACTCTTTCCGACTCCGGGACTTCCCGCAAACAGGAAAATGGCCTTCGGGCTGCAGCGGTTCTTCTCCGTAAAGACGGACAATTCTCCCTCAAAATAACCATTGGCAAATTCTGCGATAATATTATCCTGCCCAATGACCTTCTGCATCAACTGTTCACGGATTTGAACCGTCTTTGCTGCCAGCTGTTCCATCGTCGGTTTTTTCACGGAATACTCTTTCTCTGCAATCGTCTTAACCAGATGCTCCGTCTCCTCAGCTGCCTTAACCGGATGCTCTGTCTCTGTCATTGCCTTAACCGGACGTTCCGTTCCCGCAGTCATCTTCTCCGAGTTCCCGGTCTCCTGAGCCGTCTTTACCTGCTTGCGGAGATACTGATACGCATCCACTGCAGAGCGTGTGCTCATGTTCAGCCAGATACGGAATGCACAGAGTTGCTTCTCCTGCCCTGTCAGACTGTCTTCAGATTTTACAGGCGACACCACTGTTCCTTCTGGTTCATCCCTGGCAACAGCTCTCCGAAGCGCTTCATACTCCTGAATATCATAGGTTTTCCCCTCAAGTACATGGCTGTCTCTTCCTACTGAAATGATTGCACTGTACATAGCCCCCAGACCGACAGAATCGTTTTTTGACTCACACTGCTTTTTTGCTTCTTCAAATATCAATGTTAATAATTCTGTTTGCATCATGTTCCTCCTCATCTGTCATCACTGTATCAGGCTTCTCTTTTCATACCCGCCGCTTGCCTATGGCGTAAAGCGGCGGGCTGCCGCGCTGCTCACCGCGCCGTTTCGTAAATAACGATGTCCTAGGACCAGATAGCCTTGTTGATCATCGGGTACGCCTCATCTACGATAGATGCCATCCGCATCATCAGTTCCATCGTTACCTTTGCAGCAGTAGTCTCATCAACCAAGGCATCTGCCTCTGCATGGACATTCATTTCCTGTCCAATGCAAAATTTGACCCAGCGCATCTTGTTATTCAATTCATTGCAGCTCAGCAGTGCATTCGGGTACTGCTCTTCTGTCACGCGGGTCACCTCAAAACATCTGAGGGCCACCGACTTTTCCGATGCATCAAAGAAAATCATGATCTGTATCCGGGTACTGTCCAGATTAAATCCTACTTCCACCAGATCATCCCCATCCTGAAGCGTTCTGATGTCTCTGTATTTAAGATCGCGTTCCTTCAGTTCATTGATAAATAATTCTGTTGTTTTAAGCATATGTCTACCTCCATTATTCTTTGAAGCTGTTTTATTTCTGATGCTGCTATCATAACACATCTCTTTTTGACGGCTGTTACCGCGGTGGCATATTTTTGCAATTAGTCCACATCGTGTAAATTTTATAAATGCAATGTCTTTCAAAAAAGAAAAGCTCCAGTCATCACATATCCTATAAGACTGAAGCTCTTTTTTGAATATCTGAATCATATCTGCAATCCGGCCTTCGCCGTACATCCATGCCCTTCACCTATATTCTGCCACCAGGAAGATAAGTCTGAGCTTCGGGGAGCGACCCCTCACTTCTTACCCCGGCTTTC
>NZ_JBBMEK010000122.1:0-9253 GCF_040096555.1 Coprococcus intestinihominis
GGCGCGTTCCGGTTCATACTGGAAATCGTCTGTCTTCTTGCCTTCCCATGCAGCAATACGTGTACGAAGTTCTTTTTTATAAATATCTTTCATCAGGTCCATTATGTAATCCCCCTATTTTATAGATTCCATATTTAAAATGCATGGCACTTTAAATGTTTATCGATATACATATCTATTTTAATATGAATATTCTGATAATGAAAGATATATTTGTATTTTTTTAAAAAATCTTTCGATAACAGATATTATATGGTATGATGGAATCTGTAGTTTGAAAGCAGATGATTTTTGATATAGAAATAGATCATGTAATCGGAGGATGAAAATGGTTATTAAAGAAATGGTACATATTACCCCCTATCATTTGGACAGGATGCTGCATATCTACCTTCCGGATGATTACGAGGAAAGCGAAGCGCGATATCCGGTCATGTATATGTATGATGGGCACAATCTTTTTTATAATGAGGATGCTACCTACGGTAAATCCTGGGGACTGCAGGAATTTATGAGGCAGTGGGAGAACCAGCTGATCATTGTCGGTATTGAATGCAATCATGAGGGCAACAAGCGTCTGGAGGAGTTTTCGCCCTATGATTTCAAGGATTTTGACGGACAAAGGATTCATGGAACGGGCAAAGTCTTTATGCAGTGGGTGGTCGATGAGCTGAAACCGCTGATCGATACGCATTTCAGAACAAAACCAGAGCGGGAATATACCGGTATCGGCGGCAGCTCCATGGGCGGATTGATGGCTTATTATACAGTTGTGGCCCATAATGATGTTTTTTCAAAGGCAGCTTGTATTTCAAGTGCGGTCGGATTTTGTTATGATGCCATGCGGGAAGAACTGACATCGGCCGGACCGCTGCTTCCTGATACCAGGGTTTATATGAGCTGGGGAAGTAAGGAATCAGGACGTAAACCGGGACTGGTCAAATATACCTGTACGAATCTGGAATTCAGTCATCTGCTGGTAGAGCGGGGAGCCGTGACGTATCCGTATCTTCAGGCCTTTGGCGGCCATTGTGAGGCCGACTGGGAGAAACAGAATGCAATCTATATGCCATTTCTGTGGAACGGTGTATTTGAAGATGGAATGGAATAAGGAATGAGTGCAATTTTTACGGTGGCAGGGAAACTGGTGACACTTTTTATTTATGTTCTTGTGGGATATGTTGTCAGCAAGAGAAAGATGATCAGTGAGGGCTTTTCTGATGGTATCAGTCGGTTCTTGCTGGTGATTACGATCCCTTGCCTTATATTGTCGACTTTTGAAACAGATTATACCTTTGAGAGGCTGGTCAAGGCTGGAGAGGTGTATGTCATCAGTTTGATCATATTTGGAGCGAGTATTCTGATCGGGTATCTGACAGCCTGGATTTTCAGGATTTCCGAAGAGTCGAAAAGCGTCTGGATTTATTCAGTGACTTTTACAAATCATGCATTTATGGGATGGGCGGTGATGGATGCCGTTTTTGGCGGAGAGTCCATTTTTTATGCGACATTTGCCAATCTGGCATTTTCCACCTATGCCTATACTTATGGTGTCTGGCTCATGCGGAGTACCGGAACGGAAGCCGGAAAGAAACATTCTATGAAAGAATATATCTTTACACCGGTGAATGCAGCCATTGTTGTTGGATTGATTATGTTTGTTTTTCAGCTGCGCTTTCCGGCACCGGTGGATAATGCAGTACAGGGAATGTCGTCCCTGACAACACCGATGGCCATGCTTTATGTAGGAACGATTCTGACAAAGAGCAGCATCAAAGATGTTTTCAGTGACTGGAGAACTTATGCCTGTTCTTTTGTAAGGCTAGTGTTGATTCCGTTGTTGGTGTTGGTGATTGCAAGACCGTTGGTTCATGATCCGATGATTTACGGAGTGCTTGTGATTGGACATGCCATGCCGGTGGCGGGTTTCTGTGCGATTTTTGCGGGAGAATACGGTAATGATGTGGTGCTGGCGTCGAAATTTATATTTATTACAACGCTGCTATGTATTATTACGATTCCGATATTCGTGATGCTGCTGTAATGTAGATGGCGCAAGCGGCGGATGCAGGCACTGTAATGTGCAGGTCACATTACGTGCAAAAATTTTTTTCAAAAAACCGAGTAAAATCATATCTTCAAAAAGATATAAGTAGTGTAAGCAGTTAGTGAATAGCACACATGTTTTTTGGAGGTATTGCTCTATGAAAAAAATAAATTATGGTTCATTTGTATGTGAAGTTTCAGTTGACCCTGACTACATGCTTCTTAAGCACGGTTTGTGCGATTATGAAAGAGACACGATTGCTTATGCGGTAGAACGTTTTTTTACCCGCTGCAGAAAAGCCGGTAAGGCATGCACGGAAGAAAGTATACAGATTCGTGTTGCCAAAGGCAAAGCAAAAAGAAAGCACGCATTTATGTATCTTGCACCGGCAATTTTGATGGAACTGCCGGAAGGCTGGGTGCGCGTCTGGGGCGAAGTGAATGCTGCAGGCGTAGAAATCAATAAAATAGAGATATTAAAAGAACATCCTTGCTTTGCAGAATATGCTGCATAGAAGGATAAAAACTCAAGGGAGCATATCAGAAATCCCCCGACAGCCCCTTTGCTATCTGGTTGGATATATTATGGGATGCCGGGCAAAATACCCGACATCCCATGTTTAGAATGAGGAGTTATCAGATTTCAATCTTGGCGCCAAGCAGTTTGACGAATTCTGCAAGAATCGCTGTATCGCCAGGCCAAGCAGGTGCTGTAACGAGCTGAGCAGCTTCATCAACAACAGCCTGGTCTGCAGGAACTTCAACATATGTACCGCCTGCAAGGGTGATATCAGGGCCGACAGCCGGATAAGCAGTCGCTTTCACGCCTTTAAGAACGCCGGCAGCAGTCAGAATCTGCGGGCCGTGGCAAATGGAAGCAACAGGTTTCTTAGCTGCGAAAAATTCCTGAACAATTTCAATGACTCTTGGATTCAGACGAATATACTCAGGAGCACGGCCGCCTGTAATAAAGAGACCAACATAATCAGCAGTATTTACTGTATCAAAATCAGCAGTTAATGCGAAATTGTGTCCCGGCTTTTCGGTGTAAGTCTGGTCACCAAGGAAATCATGAACGGCTGTCTTAACAACGTCACCGGCTTTCTTATCCGGGCAGACAGCATCAACCTGATAGCCGAGCATAGACAGTGCCTGGAAAGGAACCATTGTCTCATAATCTTCAGTAAAATCACCACAAAGCATTAAAATTTTCTTAGCCATAAAGAAACCTCCTTCAACATTTGTTGAGATAATATAGGTGCAAAATGTATTGACTGCTTAAAATTAATTCATGAAATGTCACATAATTATGCATCTACTAAATATTATATCATATTATTACATGGAAAATGATTAAATATTTATAAAATATTGGTGATAAGAAAAGGCATCCTGCCGTTCGGATGCCTTTTCTTAAGAGAGAGGATTGTTATGTTCTAATCTTTTTCTGGCTATAAGGCTTTCTCAACCTTATGCCAATACTATACACGAAAGTTCTAAAAATACAATAGCTAATTATTAATAAAGTATAAAGTATTTCTGAGATTTTAGAAAATTGCATCTAAAAAATTTGGAGGAAGTGATAGAGGATGACAGAAGATGAGAAGTTTATGAAAGCAGCGCTGGCGCAGGCGAAGAAAGCGGCGGCCATTGATGAAGTCCCGATTGGCTGTGTGATCGTCTATGAAGGGAAGATCATTGCCCGGGGATATAATAAACGCAACAAGGAGAAGAATACCCTGTCCCATGCGGAGATGAATGCTATTCGCAAGGCCAGTAAATATCTGGGAGACTGGCGCCTGGAGGGATGCACGATGTATATTACACTGGAGCCCTGTCCGATGTGTGCCGGAGCAATTGTTCAGGCCCGTGTGGACAGAGTGGTGATCGGCAGTATGAATGCCAAAGCAGGCTGCGCAGGTTCTGTGTTGAATGTGCTTCAGGAGAGAAGGTTTAATCATCAGGTAGAATTGACGAAGGATGTGCTGCATGAGGAGTGTTCATCCATGCTCAGCGAATTTTTCCGTGAATTGCGAGAGAGAAGAAAGAAGGAAAAAGAGAAATGTATTTAGCAGATTATCATATGCATTCTAAATATTCTTTTGATGGTTCAGAAGAACTGGATACGATCTGTCAGACGGCGATCCGGAGAGGACTGTCGGAAATTGCGATTACAGACCATATGGATATTTATACAGGGCTGCCTTACGATGAGCAGATGAATTTTGAAGTGCCCGGCGGTGAACAGTATCATATGGATGTTTCGGGTCTGTATGGCGGACTTGTTCAGATGAAGGAAAAGTATGCCGGACAATTGAAGGTGCGCATCGGTGCGGAGCTTGGACAGCCTCAGGTGAATCCGGAAGCGGCGGCGCTTTTTATCAGGGATTACGGTGATGTGTTGGATTTTGTCATCGGTTCTATCCATAATATGGAAAAAGATCTGGATGTCTATTATTATGATTTTACCAAAATCGATGTGGCGAAAATGTATGATCATTATGTGGACTGGCTGCTGAAATTGTCGGAAATGGGCGATTTTGATGTGATGGGGCATCTGACCTATCCGCTGCGCTATATGTTTGAGCGTAATCAACTGCGTCTTGATCTGAGACCTTATGAGGAGAAATTCCGTCAGCTGTTTAAGAATCTGACAGAGAAGGGACGGGGCATTGAGTTGAATGTTTCCGGATATTATAAGGCCATGCAGGATGCCATGCCGCCGATGTCGATTTTGAAGTTATACCGGGAATGCGGCGGTGAGATCATTACCATAGGCAGTGACGCCCACAAAGCAGAATATATCGGCTTTTATCAGAAGGAAGCCCATGAAATGCTGGAAACGGTCGGGTTCAGATATCTGACGGTCTTTGAGCATAGGAAGCCGGAGTTCATTAAACTGTAGGGTTGGAATCCGAAAGGAGCGGGCTATGGCAGACTGAATGGATGAAAGATGTCAATATATTTTTGAGGTTGACTTTGAGCAGCTATGAGTACATTAGACAAAGAGAGTCGAATGAAAACTATTGCATGAAATGCTTTCATGAGTTACAATGGTGAACAGAACCATAAATTCGTTAGCTTATACTAAGAATGCGGACGGATAAGATGAGGAGGACACGAAGATGTTTAAAATCAACGATAATTATCTTAAATTACCAGGCAGCTATCTGTTTTCAACAATCGCGAAGAAAGTAGCTGCATATAAGGAAGCTAATCCGGAGAAGAAAGACCAGATTATCAGCCTTGGTATCGGCGATGTGACACTGCCATTGGCACCGGCTGTTATTGCAAGATTGCATAGCGCAGTTGATGAAATGGCTGTTAAGGAGACATTTAAGGGCTATGCACCTGATCTGGGTTATGAATTTCTGAGAAGCGCGATTGCACAGCATGATTATAAGGCCCGCGGCGTTGATATTGCCATTGATGAAATCTTTATCAGTGATGGTGCCAAGAGCGATTCCGGCAATATCGGGGATATTTTTTCAGTTGATAACCGTATTGCGGTATGTGACCCGGTTTACCCTGTTTATGTTGATACGAACGTTATGGCAGGCAGAGCAGGGGATTACAATCCTGCAACAGAGAGATTTTCCAATGTGATCTATATGCCTTGCACAGAGGAGAATGGCTTTGCACCGGAACTGCCGGAAGAAACACCGGATATCATTTATCTTTGCTTTCCGAATAACCCGACAGGCGCAACGATTCCGAAGACAGAGCTTCAGAAATGGGTGGATTATGCCCTTGAAAAGGGTGCAGTGATCATCTATGATGCAGCTTATGAAGCCTACATTTCAGAAGATAATGTGGCCCATACGATTTATGAGTGCGACGGTGCGGACAGATGTGCCATCGAGCTTCGAAGCTTTTCCAAGAATGCAGGTTTCACAGGCACACGTCTTGGTTTCACAGTTATTCCTAAGGCGCTTAAGTGCGGCGATGTGACATTAAACAGCCTGTGGGCAAGACGTCACGGCACAAAGTTCAACGGTGCACCTTACATCATTCAGCAGGCCGGTGCAGCTGTCTATACACCGGAAGGTCAGGCTCAGACACAAGAACAGATTGCTTACTATATGAATAATGCGAAGATTATCAGAGAAGGCCTTGCAGCAGCAGGATTTTCTGCTTCAGGCGGTGTGAATGCGCCATATATCTGGCTGAAGACACCGGACAAGATGACTTCATGGGAATTCTTTGATTATCTGTTGGATAAGGCGAATGTTGTGGGAACACCTGGTTCAGGCTTCGGACCAAGCGGTGAAGGTTATTTCCGTCTGACATCTTTCGGCTCCTATGAGAACACACTTGAAGCGGTTGAACGTATTAAGAAACTTAAATAATGTGCAGAAATTCGGTCGGGAAGTACGTCTGCGCAGCAGAGCCGAATTCCGCATCAGAACTTATAGGCAAGTTCTGAATACTTATGATACAGCGGTTCAGAGATGATTTCTGAACCGCTGTGGTTTCTGATGAAGATGAAAATGCCGGCAGTTAGTTCAGAAGAATTATCAATGCCGGAATGTAAAGGGGAATGAGAAATGCTGGATGAAATAGTGACGGTGGTCAAAAAATGCGGCGATATTATATTGTTCGCAGATGGTGCCGAGAGAAATGTCAGTTCCAAGGAGGGACGGGCGAATTTTGTGACAAAATATGATGTGGCGGTTCAGGCCTATCTTGAGGAGGAATTGCTGAAAATTCTGCCGGAGGCGGTATTTATCGGTGAGGAAGGAGAACACAGCAAAGCAATTGGTGAAGGTTATGCATTTATTGTGGACCCTATCGATGGAACGACCAATTTTATCAAAAATTATCACAGAAGCTGCGTGTCTGTGGGACTGGCACTTCATGGGACTATGGAAATCGGCGTTGTTTATAACCCATACAGTAATGAGATGTTTTATGCGCAGCGAGGAAAGGGAGCCTTTTTAAATGGTCAACTGCTGCATGTATCTTCTAACCGACTGGAAGAAGGACTTGTATGTTTCGGGACATCACCTTATTATGCAGAATTAATTGATCAGACCTTTGATCTGGTGAAGATACTGCATAGGGCAAGTCTGGATGTGAGACGAAGTGGTTCCGCTGCATTGGATTTGTGTGATATTGCCAGTGGACGCTGTGAATTATTCTTTGAGTGCCGTCTGTCGCCTTGGGATTATGCGGCCGGTTCATTGATCGTGCAGGAAGCCGGCGGCCGTATCAGCCGTATGGATGGTACAGGAATCTCCCTTGATAAGGGGTGTTCGGTACTGGCCGGCGGACCTGCAGCATGGGAAGATTACTTTAAACTGGAAGGACATATGGAGCTAGCATAATAGGAGAAAATAGTTTAGAAGATATTTTTGAAAACGATGTACTAGCAGCCGGTTTTCAGAGTTAAATTCAGGAATAGACCCAAGATGGTCGGGAGTAGCGTATGAGTAAAGTAAAGATTATAAGTGATAGTACCTGCGATTTGTCAGCAGAATTGCTGGCGCAGTTTGATGTTGCAGTTCTTCCGCATCCCATTGTCAGAGATGGCGAGCTATTGCAGGATAATGTGACCATTACCCCGGATGATATTTACAGACATTATGAGCAGACAGGCAGATTATGTACGACATCTGCGCCGAATGCCTATGACTATGAGATGTGCTGGAAACCCTGGCTGGGTGAAGGTTATGAGATTGTACATTTTACGATCAGTTCAGAGATGTCAACGGCCTATAATCAAGCCATGCTTGCGGCGGAGGAAACCGGCCATGTTTATCCGGTGGATTCAAGAACCCTTTCAACCGGTATCGGTTTGCTTGTACTGGAAGCCTGTGATTTGCGGGAACAGGGGCTATCAGCGGAGAAAATTGCGGCAAAAGTGCGTGAGGACGCAGATAAATGCCAGGCCAGTTTCCTTGTGGATGTCATAGAATATCTCTGGAAAGGCGGCAGATGCAGTTCTGTGGCAGCCATCGGTGCCAATATTCTGAAGCTGAAACCACGTATCGACGTATTAAACGGCAATATGCTATCCACGAAGAAATATCGCGGCAGGACGGCGAAATGTTTTGCGGCCTATGCCGATGATATGCTGAAAGGCAAAGACAATATCAGACAGAACCGGATATTTATTACCCATTCCGGCATTGACCCGGATATTATTGAGCTGATTCGTACCAAAATCAATGAATGGCAGCCGGATATTGAGAATATCTATGTCACCCGTGCCGGAGGAACCATTTCCTGTCACTGCGGGCCGGGAACTCTGGGAATCCTTTATATGTATGAATAAAAATCAGACTGAAGATATGAATGCAGCAATTGACTGCATCGATATCTTCGGTTTTCTGTAGAAATTTAGAGTTGGACATTCAAACAGGAGATTGTTAAAAATTCTGTAAAAAAGTCGGTGAACCTCCGAGCTATTTTTGACAAAAATAAAAAAGCCAGTAAAATCAAGGCTTTGCGGGAATTTACTATGAAGAGGTTGACCGACTTTTTTGGAGAAAAAGATTGAAAAACAGTAGAAATAAGGTATAATGAAAACATGAAACGCAGTAAACACTGTTGTTGAACCGTACCTATGAGTGATTGAAACAATCGATCTTCAAGGAAGTACATATTGTACCCATACCGTTACACTGTATCTATGAGGGATTGAAACGATCTTAGGTGCTTGATAGTAATAATCTACAAATTCGTTGAACCGTACCTATGAGAGATAATTTATTTTTACTGAACGTATTGTTTTTTATGAACACTATAATTTGTTTTGCTAATTTCCAAAGGAATATATAAGTAAAAGAAAATGCTTCGAATGCCTCAGCTCATAAAGAGTTGGGGCATTTTTGATGTACATTTCCCCATTTTTGATATTTTAAACCGCTGGTTGAATGACAAATGCTTCATCAGCGTTTATAATAATTCTTGTCAGCGAGGGACAGCGATGAAATACAGAGTATCAGAGTAGTTGCTACATCTGGTCTGCTGACAAATGACAATTTCATATTTGAATATTTGAATCATGTCTGCAATCAACTCGATGAATAAAGTACGCCAGTACTTCGAGGTGTGCGGTAATTTCCAAGAGCCGAAATGGTGAGGATGTCCGGTTGACCGGAACAGGGATACCTGCTCCGGGAGGCCGTCGGGGTTCAGTGATGAATCCCGGGGAGACGGAAACCGTCAAGGAAAACGCATATCGCAGAGATGTTCGCACTTA
>NZ_JBBMEK010000123.1:0-9247 GCF_040096555.1 Coprococcus intestinihominis
ACAAAAGCAATAAAAACCTGATCGGGAAAGAGGTATAAATAAAATGAATGAATATTATGACGTCATTATCGTGGGAACCGGAGCAGCCGGATTGTACTGCGCTTTGATGTTGCCGGAGCGGAAGAAAATATTGATGCTGACAAAGCAGGAAGCCGATCTGTCAGATTCTTTTCTGGCACAGGGCGGTATTTGTATGCTCCGTGGGGAAGATGATTATAAAGACTATTTTGAAGATACGATGCGTGCCGGACATTATGAGAATAATGAACGTGCCGTAGATTTGATGATCCGCAGTTCCAATGATATTATCAGGGATCTGGTTTTCAGAAAGGTGGATTTTGCCAGAACAGCGGATGGGGAACTTGATTTCACAAGAGAGGGTGCCCATTCAAGACCGAGAATTTTGTTCCATAAGGATATCACGGGCAAGGAGATTACAAGTACACTGCTGAAACAGGCTTTGACAAAAGAGAATATTGAAATCCGTGAGCATATGACCATGGTGGATCTGATTGAGAAGGATAATATCTGCGGCGGTGTAGTAGCCATGGATGAGGAGAATCATGTTTATCCGATCCGTTCACAGTATGTGGTACTGGCCTGCGGCGGTATCGGCGGTTTGTACCAGAATTCCACCAATTATCCGCATATTGCCGGGGATGGCCTTGGTATTGCCATGAAACATCAGGTTGAAGTGGAACATCTGGATTACATACAGATCCATCCGACGACATTATTTTCCCGAAGTAAGGGAAGAAGATTCCTGATCTCTGAATCGGTGCGCGGGGAAGGCGCATTATTATACGACAAAAACGGACAGCGTTTTACCAATGAACTGCAGCCGAGAGATATTGTCAGCCAGGCGATTTTCGCACAGATGGAGAAAGATGGTACGGAATTTGTCCTGGAGGATATGCGTCCGTTGGGAGAAAAGACCATTAGAGAGCATTTCCCGAATATTTATCAGCATTGCATAGAGGAAGGATTTGACCCGATCAAAGAGCCGATTCCGGTTGTACCGGCCCAGCATTACTTTATGGGTGGCATTAAGGTCGATTTGTCCAGCCGCACGTCTATGAAAGGACTTTATGCCTGCGGTGAGACAAGCTGCAATGGGGTACACGGCAAGAATCGTCTGGCCAGCAATTCACTGCTGGAGTCTCTTGTGTTTGCCAGAAGGGCGGCCTATGATATGCTGTTTGGTCAGGCCCCGGATCCGTGTCAGGCAGAACCGGATCTGAAGCGATATGAGGATAAAGAGGTATTGCTTGAAGATTACCATCAGGTTGTATTAGAAGGAATAGAAAGGATGCGTGGAAATGAATAGTATTACAATGCAGCTTCAGGCGGATAAGCTGATCCGCATGGCTTTGGAGGAAGATATTACAAGTGAAGATGTGTCAACCAATGCGGTGATGCCGACGAAGGTTCAGGGGACCGTAGATCTGATTGCCAAGGAAGACGGTGTGATCGCGGGTATGGATGTATATGCCAGAGTTTTTAAGCTTCTGGATGAAGATACAGAGATTGAGATGTTCTGTCATGATGGCGATGAGGTCAGAGAAGGCGATCTGATGGCAAAGGTGACAGGAGATATCCGGGTTCTTTTGTCGGGAGAAAGAGTTGCGCTGAATTATCTGCAGCGGATGAGCGGAATTGCCACCTATACAAGAAGTGTGGCAAAGCTTCTGGAAGGCAGTGGTGTGACACTGCTTGACACACGCAAAACGACACCGAATTGTCGTGTTTTTGAAAAATATGCGGTTCGTGTCGGCGGCGGATGCAATCACCGTTACAATCTGTCCGACGGCGTTCTTTTGAAGGATAATCACATCGGGGCAGCAGGCAGTATTACAAAGGCTATTCAGATGGCAAAGGCATATGCGCCGTTTGTCCGAAAGATTGAGATCGAGACAGAGACACTGGAACAGGTAGCGGAGGCTGTAGAGGCCGGTGCGGATATTATCATGTTGGACAATATGACACCGGAAGTGATGAAGCAGGCGGTCGCTTTGATTGACGGAAGAGCCCAGACAGAGTGTTCAGGTAATATTACAAAGGAAAACATTGCCCGTATTTGTGAAATCGGCGTGGATTTTGTTTCCAGCGGTGCATTGACACATTCTGCGCCAATCCTGGATATTTCCATGAAGCATCTGCATGCAGTGTGAGAGGAGCTGAAAGAATGAAAACTGCAGAGAGAAGAAATGCGATTTTGAAGCTCCTTCAAAACGCAGAGGAGCCTGTTGCAGCGAGAAAACTGGCAGAAAGGTATGGTGTCAGTCGTCAGGTAATTGTTCAGGATATGGCGGTGATACGGGCTTACACACCGGGGATCATTTCAACGACCAAGGGTTATGTGATGGAGCAGGAACCGCGCTGTGTAAGAGAATTTAAGGTGCGGCATAAGCAGAGTGATGCGGCCAAAGAGCTGAATCTGATTGTGGACTGCGGCGGAAGAGTGTGCAATATCAGTATCAGCCATAGAGTTTATGGCCGTGTCAGTGCGGAGATGGATATTCGTTCAAGGCAGGATGTGACAGAATTTATTGCTGCTTTAAATGACAGTCAGTCTACGGTTCTGAGTACAGCCACATCCGGTTATCATTATCATCTGGTGGAGGCGGCTAGCGAAGAACGTCTGAATCTGATCGGCGAACAGCTGAAAGCGGCCGGTTTTCTGGCACCGCTTCGACCATGGGAACAGAAGAAAGGGGAATAAAGAAGATGACAATTGCGGAAATTCAGCAGGAAATCATGCGCATGAAAAAGGAACAGGATATCTGTATTCTGGCGCATGCTTATCAGGGACAGGAGATACTGGAAGTGGCTGATTATATGGGAGATTCTTATGGTTTGAGCGTGCAGGCATCAAAGAGTGACTGCAAGGGTGTGATCATGTGTGGTGTGCGCTTTATGGCAGAGACCTGCAAGGTTCTCAGCCCGGACAAAAAGGTATGGCTGGCGAATCCTGCAGCCGGATGTCCGATGGCAGAACAGCTGGATCTGGAAGGACTTCGTGAATTAAAAGCAAAGTATCCGGATTATGCGGTTGTGGCTTATATTAATACAACCTCTGAATTAAAGACAGAATGTGATGTCTGCGTCACATCTTCTTCCGCGGTTCAGATCTGCAGCCGTCTGGACAATGACAAGATTCTTTTTATCCCGGATCCAAATCTGGGCCGTTATGTGGCAGAGCAGATGCCGGAGAAAACATTTGCCTTTTATAAGGGCGGA
Source organism: Coprococcus intestinihominis (assembly GCF_040096555.1). Lineage (NCBI taxonomy): Bacteria > Bacillati > Bacillota > Clostridia > Lachnospirales > Lachnospiraceae > Coprococcus > Coprococcus intestinihominis. The sequence continues at coordinate 3,241 of NZ_JBBMEK010000123.1, forward strand.
TGTCCGAGACATATCGTGGTCAGCGCCAAAGATGTGGAGAAAGCGCGCAAGGCCCATCCGAATGCACTGCTTCTGGTGCATCCGGAGTGCCGTCAGGAAGTGGTTGAACAGGCCGATTATGTCGGATCCACAACAGGTATTATGAATTATGCCAAGAAATCTGACTGCAGAGAATTTATTATCGGAACGGAAAACAGTATTGTAGAACATCTGCAGTTTGATTGTCCGGACAAGTCCTTCTATCCGTTGGCTGTTCCACTGACATGTATGAATATGAAGATCACAACACTGATGGATATTTATAACTGTCTGAAAGGCCGCGGCGGAGAAGAAATCCAGCTGCCTGAGAATGTGATTGAAGGTGCCGGAAGATGCATCCGAAGAATGGTGGAATTGGGCGAATAGCAGACAGGCGGGAATACGGACAGATGGCTGTAAGGCCTGAATGCACATAAAAATGGGACGTGTGAAATATGCATACTTATGTTTCACACGTCCTATTTATGTTTGGATTATTATGCAATTATGCATTGCGTGCAGATTTTCTGGCTTCGCGTTTTTTTTCAAGATTGGATACAACAATACAGCAGCTGGCATCGCCGGTGATATTGACAACTGTACGTCCCATATCAAAGATTCTGTCGACACCTGCAACCAGGGCAATACCGTCAACCGGCAGACCAACGGAAGTCAGGACCATGGCCAGCATGACCATACCTGCACCGGGAACACCGGCAGTACCGATGGAAGCCAGTGTGGCTGTCAGAACAACGGTGAGCATCTGGGTCGGCGTCAGTGTGATGCCGTAACAGGAAGCGATGAAGATCGCACAGACACCCTGATAAATGGCTGTACCGTCCATGTTGATGGTCGCACCCAGCGGCAGAACAAAAGAAGAAATCTCTCTGGAAGCACCAAGTCCTTCCACACATTCCAGGTTGATCGGAAGTGTTCCCACGGAAGAAGAACTGGAGAAGGCAAACATCATTGCCGGAAGCATGCCTTTGAAGAACTTCAGTGGGCTTAATCCGCCGATGGCCTTGACTGCCAGGGAATATACAACGACCACATGGATCACATAGCAGAGATAAGCGGTCAGGAGTACCATCGCCAGAGAGGCGATAATGTTGGAACCGTTGGCAGCAATGACCGGGCAGAGCAGACAGAAGACACCGATTGGTGACAGCTTGAGGATCAGCTCCATACTCTTCATAAAGACTTCATTCAGGTCGTTGATGGCGGTTACCAGTCGGCTGTTTTTTTCTGAACCGATCAGAATAATTGAAAAACCAAAGATTAATGCCATAACAATGACCTGAAGCATGTTGGATTCAGACATTGGGGCAATAAAATTAGATGGAAAAATATTGACAATTGTATCCATCAGGGAAGGGGCCTCAGTGACCTCATAGGAAAGATCTGTTGTCGCTACGACAGGGAAGGCATTTTTGAAAAGGTTACCGAAAAGCAGTCCGAATGTGATGGCAAAAGCAGTTGTACAGAAGTAGTAAATAACTGTTTTTAATCCAATGGAACCGACCTTCTTGATATCACTCATGGAGATGATACCGCTCATAATAGAGAAAAGGACAATCGGTACAACAATAAACTTCAGCAAGTTCAGAAAGATCGTACCAAATGGTTTGATATAGTTTTCAGCAAACTCAGCATGGCTCTGCATCAGCAGACCGGCAATGATGGCCAGAATCAAAGCTATAAAAATCTGTCCGGCCAGAGAAAGTTTCTTCTTTTCTTTCATTTTAGTGTTCTCACTTTCAGGAAATCTAAATCTATATGTTTCACATATATTCAGGATAAACGTCTAAAAATAGCGCAACCTTACCAATCATAGCAGAATTTTCGGGGTGAATCAACAAAAAATGACTTTTTTTAATGATAAAATTTCATTTCCACCCAATTTTTTATTTAAAAATGGTATAATAGCGTTGAAATTTGCAGGAAAAAAGGATGAAATTCTTATGTTTTACAAAATATGGGAGTGAAAATCTAAGTCGTGATGCTATTTGAGATGAAAAGAATTCGTGACAGGAAGGATCATACGCGATTACGAACCTGAGGAGGCCATTCGGGAGCTGAAAAAACGATGTGCAATGGACAACAACGTGGTACAATAAAAAGGCAATCAATTCAAAATTTAAAGTTAAGGTAGGAATTAAGATGCAGACAATAACACTGGAGGAAGCGCAGGCACGATTACTGGAAGTCGTCCATTGTGTCATGTCGGAAAAGGTCGAATTATTAAGAAGTATCGACAGAATTCTGGCAGAAGATGTGTATGCACATGTCAGTCAGCCGCCTTTTGAACGGTCGGCTATGGATGGTTATGCTGTTAGAAGTGAAGATATACGGACAGTGAGCAGAAGCAATCCGGTCTGTCTGAAAGTCATTGACCGGGTTTGTGCCGGAGAAGTGACGGACAAAAGCGTACATGCCGGTGAGGCCATTCGGATTATGACCGGTGCCATGATACCGGAAGGTGCGGATTGTGTTGTCAAACAGGAGGACACGGATTATGGTCAGGAACAGGTCAAAATTTATGTGTCATTGGCTCAAAAAATGAATTGCTGTCCCGCAGGCGAGGACTTTCACCAGGGCGACTGCCTTGGATGGGAAGGGGAAAAAGTCGATGCTTATATGATGGCTTCCATGGCATCCGGAGGAATAGACAGTGTTCCGGTGAGAAGGAAAGTCCGTGCGGCGGTGATTACAACCGGTGAGGAGTTGATGCCGCATGGGCAGCCGTTGCTTCCCGGAAAAATCTATAATGCCAATCTGGCTTATCTGACAGGCAGACTCCTGCAGCTTGACTGCAATCTGACGGAGGGGATCTTTGTCGGTGATGATGCGGATAAAATAACAGCGGCAGTAGAAAAATGCGCAGAAGAGGCAGATGTGATATTGACAACGGGCGGTGTATCTGTCGGGGTCAAAGACTTATTGCCGGAGATTATGAAGAAACTGGGTGCAGACATTTTGTTCCATGGTATTGATTTAAAACCGGGCATGCCCACAATGGCATCTTTATATGCCGGGAAACCAGTCATTTCCCTGTCCGGGAATCCCTTCTCTGCATCTGCTGTATTTGAGCTGCTGATGCAGCCGTTATTGCAGAAGATGACAGGAAGCCAACAAACCTTTTTGGTGAAAAAAGAAGCTGACATTGCTTATGATTACCCAGGCAATAAAGGCAATCGTCGGGTATTAAAAGCCTATGACGATGGACATGCCGTTCACATCACAAAAGGGCAGCATAATGCTCAGATGCGTCAGGGGATCGGAACCAACTGCCTTGTCGATATGCCGGCGGGGACAGGGCCATTGAAAGCCGGGGATAAAGTCCATATCTGGAGATTATAAAAAAGATGGGGCTGTCGGAAAATAGACAGCCCCATCTTTTTAGGCGTTGAGAATATTCATGAACTCTTCGCCGGTAATGGTTTCTTTGTCATAGAGGAAGTGAGCCAATTCATCCAGTTTCGCACGATTCTCGATCAGAATCTGAAGGGCTTTCTGATGCTGCTGTTTCACCAGTTCAACGACCTTGTGGTCAATCTCAGCCTGAGTTTCAGCAGAACATGCCAGAGATGTATCACCGCCAAGATACTGGTTGGTGACTGTTTCAAGGGCAACCATGTCGAAGTCCTCATTCATACCGTAGCGGGTGATCATGGCACGGGCAAGGCGGGTTGCCTGTTCGATATCATTGGAAGCCCCTGTTGTGACGGAGCCGAAGATAACTTCTTCAGCGGCACGACCACCTGTAAATGTAGCGATCTTATTCTCAATTTCTTCTTTGCTCATCAGATAGTGATTGCCTTCATCCACCTGCATGGTGTAGCCAAGGGCACCGGATGTTCTCGGAATAATCGTGATCTTCTGGACAGGCGCAGAATTGTTCTGTTTTGCAGCCACAAGCGCATGTCCGATTTCGTGGTAGGAAACAATAAGCTTCTCTTTGTTGGTGAGAATCGCATTCTTCTTCTGGTAACCGGCAATAACGGTTTCAATACTTTCTTCCAAATCGGCCTGCGTTGCAAAGCGTCGATTGTCACGGACTGCGCGAAGCGCTGCTTCGTTGACAATATTCGCCAGTTCGGCACCGGAAGCACCGGAAGCCATACGGGCAATCTTATTAAAATCGATATCGTCAGAAAGACGAATCTTCTTGGCATGGACTTTCAGAATTTCTTCACGGCCCTTCAAATCAGGCAGTTCAACAGGCACACGTCTGTCAAAACGTCCCGGACGGGTCAGGGCAGGATCCAGAGATTCGGGTCTGTTGGTAGCTGCAAGAATAATAACACCTGTGTTGCCTTCAAAACCATCCATCTCAGTCAGCAGCTGATTCAGTGTCTGTTCACGTTCATCATTGCCGCCGATCTGGCCGTCACGCTTCTTGCCGATGGCATCGATTTCATCAATAAAAACGATACATGGAGCTTTCTCCTTCGCCTGTTTGAACAGGTCACGGACCTTGGAAGCACCCATACCTACGAACATTTCGACAAATTCTGAACCGGACATGGAGAAAAACGGCACATTGGATTCACCGGCAACAGCCTTGGCAAGCATTGTCTTACCTGTTCCGGGAGGGCCTACAAGGAGAATGCCCTTTGGCATGGATGCACCAATCTCCTTGTATTTATTCGGATTGTGAAGGTAATCCACAATTTCTGTCAGGTTCTCTTTGGCTTCATCTTCACCGGCAACATCGGAGAATTTGATGCCTTCGGTGGATTTCACATAAATCTTGGCGTTGCTCTTGCCCATACCAAACATCATGGAATCTTTGCCGCCGCCCATCCTGTTCATGAGCTTCTTGGACATATACTGGCCCAGGGCAAAGAAAATGACCAATGGGAGAATCCATGTGAGCAGGAAACTGACCAGTGGGGACATCTGTTCAATAATCTCGCTGGAGAATTCTGCACCGGATTCATAAAGTCGTTCTGTACGGTTCGGATCATCCATCAGACCGGTCTTGTAAATCTGGGATTCATCCTTATTCGTGAAAACAATCTGATTGCTTTCAATTTCAACTTTGCCAATCTCTTTCTTCTCAGTCATGCTGATGAAAGTGCCGTAATCGACCTCTTTCACGCTGTGCTGCTGAATCAGCGGCATAATGAATGTATTGAGAATAATGAGGATGAGCAGAACGATTGTATAGTAGTAAAACCAATTCTTTTTTGGAGTTTTGACTTCATTCATAATATTCGGCCTCCTTATAATGCATGTTTCTAATAATTCTACATTATATCATTATATCCAAAAATATACCATGCACAATCTCTGATAAATCTGTTTAATAATTGAAAATATTAAGAAATATAAATAATATTTTTATTAAATCTTTAGTTGACGGGAGAAATGATACCATGCATACTTATAGTAGAGGGGGTATGCCTGCACCGGCTATGATGGAGAGAAGCGGTGCAGACAGTGTACGGAGAATTGATGGGGGAGAAATATGCGATTAATGTTATCTTATCTCAAGAGCTATAAAGGGCTTGTTTTTTTAAACTTTATTTCTGTTTTTGGGTTTGCATTGACAGAACTGGGTATTCCGACGATTATCTCAAGAATGGTTGACGGCGGTGTAGCCAGTGGGGATCGGGAATATCTGCTGAAAATGGGTGGGCTGATCGCTCTGATTTCGGTTGTGGGCATTCTCGGAACGGTTGTCCTCGGCTATTGCGGTGCCAGAATTTCTACAGCGGTCACCTGCGATATCAGAAATGATCTTTTTGAAAAGGTTCAGAGTTTTTCTCATCGGGAAATGAATCAGCTGGGTGTTTCTTCACTGATCACAAGGACGAGTAATGATGCACTTCAGATTATGAATTTTATGAATATCATTCTGAGAACGGCAATGCTGACACCGGTCATGATCGTAGTCAGTTTTACGCTGATTATCATGTCATCGGTGAAATTATCGCTGATCATTGCGGCGACAGTGCCTTTTATTATTCTGGGTGTCATACTT
>NZ_JBBMEK010000124.1:0-9240 GCF_040096555.1 Coprococcus intestinihominis
CGACAGACCGTCTGCCTCCGGTTCAATTGTGTATGAAAGCTGCTGCATGATAGTAATTTCTCCTTTTCCAAATTTTGTGTTTTGAGAAGCTGGCCAATGCACCGTTCAAATTGGCTAGATTCATCCAAGTGTACGAACTCAAAATGATAGTAGTAATACTATATCATAAAATTGAACAATTGGTTAAGTATGAAGAGAAAAATTAAAAAAGTTTAAACTGATGTCAAAACTAAATAGCGTGCAGAAGGTTAACTTCAAAAAGGAAATCCTTAGAGACAATGATGGCTGCACGCTGCTTATAGCTTTTGAATCGAAAATGTGGTATGATTAAGGAAAATTGTTTTGGAGGTATTTGAGTATGGCAACACCGCATAATCGCGCTGCAAACGGAGAAATTGCAAAGACTGTTCTGATGCCGGGAGACCCGCTGAGAGCAAAGTGGATTGCCGAGACTTATCTGGCAGATGTCCAGCTTGTCAGTGATGTCCGCAACGTGTATTGTTATACAGGTCAATATAAAGGTGTCACAGTATCCGTGATGGCTTCCGGAATGGGCATGCCATCCATTGGCATTTATTCTTATGAATTATATAAATTCTATGATGTGGAGAATATTATCCGTATCGGTTCCGCAGGAGCCTATACAGATAAACTGAAGGTATTGGATGTGGTGCTGGCAGATGCTGTTTGGAGTGAATCCACATATGGTCAGGCACAGAGCCTGGATATGAAGAACTGGCAGTATCCGTCAGAAGAGCTGAATCGACAGATCAAGGATACAGCATTGAAGATGAATAAGAAGCTTGTTTCAGGTCCGATTCATTCCAGTGATGTTTTTTATCATGAAGCGGATGCCAATGATGTACTTCGCAAGATGGTTGATGAAGAGGGGCTGCTTTGCGTTGAGATGGAATCCTTTGCGCTGTTCCATAACGCAGAAGTGCTTGGCCGGAATGCAGCTTGTCTGCTGACGATTTCTGATTCTCTTGTAACGGGGGAAGAACTGGATGCAGATGCAAGAGCAACTGCTTTTGCGGAGATGGTAGAGCTGGCCCTGGAAGCGGCTATTGCAGTTTAAACAGGATGTCTGCATCAGGGTTTGGGCGCAGATCCTGAGTCCGGCTACAATGCAGAATAAAGAATGACATCAAAGTGAGGAAAAGATAAGATGACAGTAAGAGAAAAATTGGCAGCCCTCAGAGAGAAGATGACTGCTTACAAAATGGATATGTATCTGATCGGTTCGGAGGATTTTCACGGTTCCGAATATGTAGGTGAGCATTTTAAATGCCGTGCTTTTGTTTCCGGTTTTACAGGCTCAGCGGGAACCATCCTTGTGACACAGGATTTTGCAGGACTCTGGACCGACGGCAGATATTTCCTGCAGGCGGAGGCACAACTTGCGGATACAGGCATTGAATTGTTTAAGATGGGCAATGAAGGTGTGCCGACTATTGAAGACTATATTGTGTCACACATTGAAAAGGGACAGTGCCTTGGCTTTGATGGAAGAACGGTCAATGCCAGAAATGGTCAGGACTATGTACGCAGACTGAGTGAAAAAGGAGCGTCTGTCAATGGCCGCTATGATCTGGTGGATGAAATCTGGACTGAGCGTCCGGCACTTTCTGCAGAGCCTGCATGGCTGTTGGATATTGCTTATGCCGGCCAGTCCAGAGATGACAGAATTGCCCTGATCCGTCAGGAAATGGCAGAGAAGAAAGCGGACTGGTTTGTACTGACTTCTCTGGATGATATTGCATGGCTTCTGAATTTCAGAGGCAACGATGTACAGGATAACCCGGTTGTTCTGGCGTATCTGATGATGAGTGCCGATAGTCTGAGACTTTATACCAATGCCGCAGATTTCAAGGAAGCGGACAGAAAGACATTGGAGAACGCCGGTGTAGAATTTTTTGAATACAATGGCATTTATGAGGATGTGGCAAAACTGACAGAGAACCAGACCGTGATCTATGATGGTTCAGCGCTTAACTATGCTATACTTGAGAGAATGCCGGAATCTGCGAAGAAGGTTGATGAACAAAATCTGACATTGCTTCCGAAGGCCATCAAGAACCCGGTGGAAGTAGCGAATATTCGGCAGGCTCATATCAAAGATGGCATTGCCCTGACAAAATTTATGTATTGGCTGAAGAAGAATATTGGCAAAGTACCAATGACAGAAATCAGTGCTGCAGAGAAGATGGAAAGCTTCCGCAAAGAGCAGGAAGGCTATCTTGAACCTAGTTTTGAACCCATCAGCGGATATGCGGAACATGGTGCCATTGTGCATTATTCTGCAACACCGGAGACAGATGCCAAGCTGGCGCCAAAGGGATTACTTCTGATGGATACAGGCGGTCAGTATCTGGAAGGAACAACAGATATCACACGTACTTTTGTACTGGGTGAGCTGACAGAGGAGGAGAAGAAATTCTTTACACTGGTACTTCGGGGCAATCTGAATCTCGCAGGTGCGCATTTCCTGCACGGATGCAAAGGTTATAATCTGGATTATCTGGCAAGAGAACCTCTGTGGCAGATCGGCATGGATTATAATCACGGTACGGGTCATGGTGTTGGCTATCTGTTGAATGTGCATGAGAGTCCGAATGGCTTCCGCTGGAAAATGCTGCCGAATCGCAATGAAGGCTGTGTTCTGGAAGAAGGCATGCTGACGTCAGATGAACCTGGGGTTTATCTGACGGATAAATTCGGTGTGCGGCATGAGAATCTGATGGTCTGCATGAAGGGCGAGAAGAATGAATACGGTCAGTTTATGTACTTTGATACCGTGACACTTGTACCGTTTGATCTGGATGGTGTAGATCCGTTATTGATGACAGAGCGTGAAAGGCAGCTGCTGAATGATTATCATCAGAAGATTTACGAGGTCATCGGACCGCATCTGAATGAAGAAGAACAGGCTTGGTTAAAAGAGGCTACACGGGCCATCTAACTGATGGGATACATGCTGTGCGGCTTTTAATGAGCAGGAGAGATCAATGCAGAGAATATATTTAAATGACAACTGGTATTTTGCAAGAAATTATACAGAGGATCTGTTGAACCCGGAGGCTGATCTGTCAGAACTTCGGAAGGTGCGGATTCCACACAGTGTGTGTGAATTGTCCTACAGCAATTTTGATGAAATGTCTGTGCAGCAGCTTTGCGGATACAGACGTAGTCTGATAGTAGAAGATGCATGGCGCGGAGGTCATTTGATACTGACCTTTGAAGGGGCAGCCCATGAAGCTGCCGTCTATGTGAATGGGAAGCTGGCGATGAAACATTATGGTGGATATACAGCTTTTTCGGTGGATATTGTACCGTTTCTTGCGGATGGACGTGAACAGGTGATTACCGTGCGCTTAGACAGCAGAGAAAAACTGAATCAGCCGCCTTTTGGATCGGTGACAGAGTCACTGACTTACGGCGGCATATATCGGGATGTTTATCTGGATGTGAAGGATGAATATTATATAGAAGATATTTATACAGCCACCCCGGATGTCAGAACCGATGAAAAGATATTAAAGGCACAAATTAAGCTGAATGCGTATACGGAAGGATTGAGACTGGCCGCTCATCTGGATACCTGGACAGAGATTCCTTTGGAGGGTGAAGATCTTCAGCATTGGGATTTAAAAACAGCGGATGTGCATTTCAGAACGTCCTGTCTGACCTATACAGTGCCGGAAGCGATGCTATGGGATGTGGATATGCCGATTCTCTATGTACTGACGGTGGAACTTCTGAAAGATGGACAGTGTGTAGACACGAAGAAGGTAAGAGTCGGATTCCGGGAAGCTGTTTTTGATGGAGAGGGATTCTGGCTGAATGGACGTATCCTGAAATTATGCGGTTTTAGCAGATATCAGAGCTGGCCTTATGTGGGGTATGCTATGCCGAAATCACCGCAGCAGCTGGATGCGGATTTGTTGAAATTCGAGTTGGGAGCGAATGCGGTGCGGACGATGCAGGGGCCACAGTCGCAGTATTTTATGGACAGGTGCGATGAGATTGGCCTGCTTGTCATTCCTGAAATTCCGGGCTGGCAGTTTATCGGCGATACACGGTGGAAGAAAATTGCTGTGAGAAATGTCCGTGAAATGGTGATGCAGTATCGCAATCATCCATCTGTGATCCTGTGGGATACGCGTATCAGTGATTCTGATGATGAAGATGCACTTTATTATAAGACAAGCCGTCTGGCCAGAGAACTGGATGTCTATCGGCAGACAGGCGGTGAGAGAGATTTTGCAGGCAGTCATTTTTATGAAGATGTGTATTTGTATGATGATATGAGTGAGGATGCTGCCAGTGCTTCTATCAGCAGTGAAAATATCATTCAGGATTTGTCGAAAACTTGCCTTTTATCCGGGCACAGAAGTCTCAATGTGCAGGTAAATGGCGGAGCGGGGATAGATGATTGGCTGTGTCAGACCATGCGGCAGGCAAGCGTGTGGCGGGCTGTGGAGAGCAATGACAGTTTTGCAGGCAGTCTGGCGCCTGTTATGACAGATTATCCGGTCAGCCGCAAGTACAGCGGCAGTGACGGCATTTGCAGCAAAGGGCTTATGGATGCGTTTAGAAATCCGAAGATGGCGGCTGCTTTTTTCAAGAGTCAGCGGGAGGACGAACCAGTATGTGCAGCAGTTTTGCCGATGGATGACCGGCTTATGGTCATGACCAATGCAGACCATATTTTACTTTACTGTGGCGAAAAGCTGATTGGTGAATTTTATCCGGATGAAACGGTATTCAGAGATCTGGTACATCCGCCGATTTTTGTTGAACATCTGTCCGAAATTGTTCGTACAGGAGAAAAACCAAAAGAACAGAAACAGAAAGGAACGTCAAACAGAGTCTTTTTGAAAAAAGAATCCGAGAAGGATCAAGAGCTGTTTGTTCAACAGAAATCCGAGCTGGCATTTTCCAGAAGATACGCGGTGACATGGCGCATTGAGGCCATCAAAGATGATACGGTTGTTGCCGGGACAAGTATTACGCCGACACCTGAAGTCAGACTGCAGATTACAACGGATCGTCAGCATATGATGGAAGAAAACAGCTACGATGCAGCAACTGTGCACATTGAAGCTGTCGGTGAGAGTGGTCAGCATCTGTATGGATATGAGACGCCGCTGGTACTGAAGACAGAAGGTGATATTGAACTGATCGGGCCGTCGGTGATTGTTATGAAAAACGGCTTTGCGGGCACTTATGTACGCTCAATCGGCAAAGCAGGAAGTGGACGGCTGATGATTCAGGATGGACATGGAGAAGCAGTTGTCGAATTTTCTGTGGAAGTATAGTGTATGAATATTTATTTTGCAAATTATGACAGAAATGGCATGACGGTCGTTGAGGAGAGCAAATATCAGCATGCTGTCGGCCGTCAGCTCTTAAAAACAGCACTTCTCAGAGCAGGAGTTTCCAAGGATTTCCTGTCAAAGGAAGAAAGTCTGATATTTGCATATGGGCCATCCGGCAAGCCATTTTTTCACGATTTACCGGATGTCCATTTTAATATCAGTCACACCGGCGGATTGGTGGTGTGTGCGGTAGGAAATATACCGATAGGCATTGATGCAGAAAGGATCAGGCCCTATCCCAAAAGTGTTCTTCGAAAAATAACAGATAGAGAACGCTTATATATTCAGAAATCAGATAGGCAGGATGAGGCCTTTATGCGTGTCTGGACGATGAAAGAAGCGATGATCAAACTGACGGGAGATGGACTTGCGGCTTTTGAAAGGACAGAATGTGTGCCGGGAGAGGTATTGCATATGTACAGCAAGAGGACGGTGTGCGATGAAGCGGCTGCATCCGGTGCGCTGTCAGATATTCATTGCCGACAGTTGGTCTGGCAGGGGCAGTATGTCATAACAGCTGTTGAAAATACGAATAAAAATCAGGATTGCATCTTTTCAAAAAAGGTTTACAATAGACTGTAGCATTATACAGGAGGATAAGAAGATGGAGTTTAATTTTGCCAGTCGTCTGGATTCCTTTGAAGAAGGTATTTTTGCGACTTTAAATGATAAAAAGAACGAGCTGGTGAAGGCCGGCCGGAAGGTTTACAATATGTCTGTAGGTACACCGGATTTCAAACCGTCCCAGCATATTATGGATGCAGTCAGTGAAGCTGCTTCAAAGCCTGAGAATTACAAATACGCATTGGCTGATCTGCCGGAACTGTTGGATGCAGTCAGCAATCATTATGCAGAGCGCTATGGTGTTAAGGGCATTCGTCATGAAGAAATTATGTCTATTTATGGTTCCCAGGAGGGAATGGCGCATATTGCCATGGCGATTTGTGACCCGGGAGATGTAGTGCTTGTGCCGAATCCGGGTTATCCGGTTTTTACAGCAGGCCCTTTCCTTTGTGGTGCAAAGGTGGAAACCTATGACCTGCATCCTGAGAACAATTTCCTGATTGAATTCGACAAGATTCCTGAAGAACAGGCAAGACGGGCAAAGATGATGATTGTGTCCTATCCGCTGAATCCGGTCTGTGTGACAGCACCTGATTCTTTTTATGAAGAACTGATCACATTTGCGAAGAAATACAACATTATCATTCTGCACGACAATGCTTATTCGGATATTATTTATGGTGGCAGAGTCGGCAAATCATTCCTTTCTTTTAGGGGAGCCAGGGACGTGGGCGTTGAATTTTATTCATTGTCCAAATCCTATAATTATACAGGTGCCAGAATGTCCTTTGTTGTAGGCAATCAGGCAGTTATTGATAAGTTTAAAAATGTACGTTCCCAGATTGATTATGGTATTTTCCTGCCGGTTCAATATGGTGCCATTGCAGCCCTGACAGGTCCGCAGGACGCAGTGAAAGCACAGTGTGAAGAATATGATCGCCGTAATCATGCCCTTTCAGAGGGACTGACATCTATCGGATGGAAAGTGCCTCTCAGCCAGGGGACCATGTTTTCATGGGCTCAGATTCCGGAAGGCTTTGCCAATTCCAATGAATTTGTGATGGAATTAATGGAGAAAACCGGTCTTATAGTGACACCGGGCAGCAGCTTCGGAAGCCTTGGAGAAGGCTTTGTCCGTTTTGCATTGGTTTTGGATGTGCCGACCATTCAGGAAGCTGTTCGGTCCGTCAAAGAAAGCGGAATATTGAATAGTAGGATGTGATAGAAGATGTATGATGAATTATCTGAGGCAGATATTCAGAAGATGAAGGAAGAGATTGAACACCGTAAGGTTGTTGTCCGTAAGGAGGCACTGGCGGCTGTCAAGGAAGCCAGGGAACAGGGAGATCTCAGTGAAAATTTCGAGTATCAGGCAGCCAAGAGAGAAAAAAACCGAAACGAAAGCAGAATCCGCTATCTTGAAAGAATGGTCAAGACAGCAAAAGTCATCAAGGATCATTCCAAGGATGATGAGGTCGGACTGAATAATACGGTAACGGTTTATTTTGAAGATGAAGATGAGGAAGAAACATACCGTATCGTAACGACCGTCCGTGAGGATGTGCTGCATGGTCTGATCAGTATTGATTCACCTGTCGGTAAGGCATTGTTGGGGCATCGTGTCGGTGATACAGTCCATGTCCAGGTCAATGACAAGTACGGTTATGATGTAGAAATCAGAAAAATTGACAAAACGACGGACGAAACAGACGATAAAATCCGAGATTTCTAAATAGGCAGAACGCACATAGAGAAATCAATAACCGGTCAAAAAATAATTCAAACACAGGCCAGGTGTTTGAATTATTTTTTGACCTTTTTTGTATTTTGAGCATACTCTGATGATTAAAAAAGGGCAGATTTCAACACATAGAAAATATGAAAATTTAAATACTAAGTAAATAGATATTTTATGAAATAGGAGGAGAACAGAATGCTTGTTGATTATCTGAGGGTTTTTATAACAGGCGGCGTTATCTGCGCACTGGTGCAGCTTCTGATGGAGAAGACAAAGATGATGCCGGGGCGGATCATGGTACTTTTGGTATGCTCAGGCGCCATTCTTGGCATGTTGGGAATTTATAAGCCTATCGTTGATTTCGGGCAGGCCGGAGCAACGGTGCCGCTTCTTGGTTTTGGGTATAACCTGTGGAAGGGGGTGAAAGAAGCTGTAGACAATCAGGGATTTTTCGGGCTTTTTACGGGTGGCTTTACGGCTTCGGCAGTAGGAATCAGTGGATCAATGGTGTTTGCATTTTTGGCATCCCTGGTGTGCAATTCCAAAATCAAGAAATAAGAGCATGAGCTGAAGGATTTCGCAATAGATAAAAAGTATAAATAAAGTGAATATCGTGTAGTCAAAATCTAAAAAGGCTTCAAAATAACAAACACCATACAGGATTTGTTGTTTGAAGCCTTTTAAATTAGTCTTAGACTATGTGCAATGTTTATTGCTCGGCGCCAGTGTTATCGCCACCGGAATTATCGCCACCGGAATTGTCGCCACCGGAATTGTCGCCACCGGAATTGTCGCCACCGGAGTTGTCGCCGCCGGAGTTATCACCGCCGGAGTTATCACCGCCGGAGTTATCACCGCCGGAATTGTCACCGCCGGAATTGCCGCCACCTGAATTATCGCCGCCGGAATTGTCAGCACCGGAATTGCCGTTGCCGGAATTATCCCCGGACGTTGTGTTCGAGCTGTTGCTGTCGGAGGACGATGATGAGCTGCTGTCATCATCATAACTATTCTCGTAATAACGATAGCTATGCTTCGAACAGTATTCCGTCGGCGCAGTATCTTTGGCAAAATACTCGGTAATAACGTTGCAACCATAAGATGCCAATAAACCTGTGCTGCTGCAGACGCGGATCTTCTCAACGTCAGACGGCATCACGAAATCTCTGTCCTCATAGCCCTCAAGGACTTCATTCATAATATTCTTCCAAAGTACCTTGTGCGCGTTGTAGTTACGTCCGAGACGGTAGCGCATCAGTGTACTGTCGTCATAACCAAACCAGATACCGGCTGTGTAATAAGGTGTATAACCAACGAACCATAAATCCTTGTAGTCGTCAGTTGTACCGGTCTTGCCTGCCTCGGCAATACCGTAATTGGAAATCTGTGCGGAAGTACCTGTACCCTTGGATACAACGTCTTCCATGGCACTTGTCAGGAGCCATGCAGTAGAATCTTTCATGGCTGTGTGCTTCTCAGGTACATTGTCCAAAAGTACATTGCCGTCCTTGTCCAGAATTTTGCTGTAAAGGATAGGCTCTGTATAGACACCGCCGT
>NZ_JBBMEK010000125.1:0-9184 GCF_040096555.1 Coprococcus intestinihominis
GCAGTGGAACGAACCCTGCGGGAAATGGGCGTGACGCCGGATGAGAGAATGTTAAAGCGTTATAGCGAGTTGAATCTGGCCCAGTGGCATTTGCTGGAGCAGGGAAAGATTACAAGATCCCAGGTGAAAGTGCAGCGCTATGTGAATCTGTTCCGGGAGTATCATATAGAAGGTGACCCGGCAGAAGCTGCAAAAGTTTATGAAGCCTATCTTGCCATTGGTCACTATTATGTAGAAGGTGCCGAGGAACTTCTGAAGCACCTATCTGAAAAATATCGTCTTTATATGGTTACAAATGGAACTTTCAGCGTACAAAAAGGACGCATCAAAAGTGCCGGGATGCGCCCTTACTTTAAAGATATATTCATATCAGAAGAAATCGGTTACGATAAACCGGGTAAAGCCTATTTTGACTATTGCTTTTCAAGAATATCGAACTTTCACAGAGAGAACACCGTTATTATTGGTGACAGTCTTACCTCAGACATACAGGGTGGAAAAAACGCCGGCATCCGGACCATCTGGTATAATCCTCATCAGAGTCAGAATACTTCAGAAATTCAGCCGGATTACGAGGTTAATGAGCTTTCAGCGATTGAAGACTTATTGGAAAAAATTTAGTTTTGCGTTGATGTTCTAAGGCATAGAGAATAAGATTTAAAAGGCCTGCGAAATAAAGATGAAAATGGTAGTATGATGGAGTGGATAAGATTGAGTAAAGAAAGGAACTGACAGATGATTCGTTTACTTGCATTAGATATGGATGGTACTTGCCTGAACGGGCGCAGCCGGATGACAGAGGAGACAATCCGTACAATACGTAAGGCTGCAGATGCAGGCATCATCATCGTGCCGACGTCAGGACGTCCATTGACGTGTCTGCCATATCAGATGACGCAGGAGAAAGGTTTGTACCGATACACGATCACTTCTAATGGTGCACAAGTTGTAGACCTGGAAGAGAAAAAGACCCTTTTCCGGATGCTGATGAAACGTGAACGAGTGGTACAGTTTCTGAGGGAATGTGAAGGGTTGAATGTGGTCCGGATGACACATATACAGCATCGTTATGTGATGGAAGGACCATTGATGGAAGTGGCAGGGCGTATTGTCTATGGCAGAGATGTGGATGGCATCCGCAGAGTCAATGATATGGAAGCCTTTGTCGAAAAGATTCATTATGATATAGAAGAAGTACAGGTCTATTTTTTCTCCGGCAGAACCCGAAGAAAGGTTGCGGAGATACTTGAAGGCTATCCGGAGTTTTCATCAGCATTTGGCAGCAAATATGTGGAGATATTTGCGAAGAACACTTCTAAGGGAACCGCATTAAATGCATTGGCATCAAGGCTTGGCATTGCTAAAGAGGAAATTGCCTGTATCGGTGACAGCGCCAATGATCTGCCAATGTTTGAAGCGGCAGGATTGAAGATCGCCATGGGTAATGCAGTGCCGAAATTGAAGAAGAAAGCCGACATAGTCACTTATTCCAATCATATTGATGGTGCAGCGAAGGCCATTGAGCAATACATTTTGTAATGGCTTATCTTTAGGATTGATTTTTGGTCAGAACAGATAATTATATAAAATATGCGCATACTAATAGAGCATTCAGAAAGGTGTTATTTGGATATAACACTTTTGGATGCTCTATTTTTCGTGCTGCAGGAGGTCCGGTGAGATTTTTCGCAGCATGGAGATACATTGCGTACCGGAAAATGTATACGCTGCTCTTGTGAGCAGTCATTATTTTAAGGAGAAATGAGGTATGGAATATGGAAGAACAGACATTGCACATTTTAAATGAATGCAGCTCAGGGTGCAAGATGGCCATTCACAGCATGCAGCAGGTTTTGGAGTATGTGGAAAATGAAAAGCTGGAGCAGGTGATTATGGCGGCAGAACGCAAGCACAAGGAAATTGCAGCACGGACAGCAAAGGCGCTGACATGTTATGGAGAAAAAGGAAAGAAGCCGGGAGCGGCGGCGGAAACATTTGCCTGGCTTACAACGGAAATGAAGATGTTGATCCGGGATGACAGCAGTCAGATTGCAAAGATTATGACCAACGGCTGCAACATGGGCATTCAGTCCATCATGGAAGTTTTGAATGAAAACCCGGAGGCGGATAGAGAGAGCAAAAATATTGCCGGGGATCTGGTGAAGGCCGAGGAGCATTTCGCGGATGAATTGAAGGCATTTCTGTAACTATTTCAGCGAGACAGCAAATTAGGCAAGGAAGCAAATTGGACAGGACATAGAATCAGAAAGTCGGATGAAAGAAAAGTTAGAGGCATTAAAACAGAGGTACGGGAACTGATAGAAGTCTGAAGATTGTTATACTCTTATTAGAAGGTCAGTGAATGGTCAAAATGCAGAGCCATTCACTGGCAGATTGAAAGGAGTCAACAATGAGAAAAGGAAGTAAAGTAATAAAAATTAAGTATGAAGAAGACAGTATTTTTGTTGGTGCAGCCTGGGGGAGAAAAAGAACAAGATGGGGACGAAAAGGAGCCAGACTGACCCTGGAAGCTATATCGGATTATTTGAAAAAAGGAGCTGGTGTGCATAGGGAGGAGGCTTATCTGGACGAAGTGAAGTGTGATTTGCTGAGGTTGATTCGCAAAAGATTATATCAGCAGGCCTTAAAGGATGGAAAAGAAATAAAGGAATATGAGTGCAGCTTTGAAGGGGTCGTGATATGGCCGGGAAAAAACAAATTTATCTGTTTTAATTTTGGCGATGGTGCTGTTTTGGGAAAAACAGATCAAGGACATATAGGCAGTCTGCTGCTATCTGAAAAAAGAATCAGGAAGCTCCCGCAATTGACAATGGATGGAGCTGTTTCTGCCGTCGGACTGAAAAGAGGTGTTTGGTCAGCTTATCATGAGTTGTATATACTGGAAGGACGTCAGGAGCGATGGGCGATGTCCGTCAGTGAGGATAAAATAGAAGAAGGTGAGAATCCGCTGCTTTTGTCGATAAAAGCCTGTTGACAGAGGCAGAAGCATGCAGAAATTGTGTACAACAGGCGGTGTTTATGAGATAATAGATTTTATCGAATAAACGGTAAAGGAGAGAGAAAAATGCCTTTGTATACAGATATGATTATGGATAATTTTGAGGATTATGCCAACCACCATGAAGATGACGGTGTGATCAAGCTTCAGAATATGCCGGAAGATGCTTCTATGGAACAATGGGGTGCGAAGCTTCAGGAAATCGCCGATGAATTTATATGTGCACCGAGATATTTTCTGATGTGCTGGCTGGCATCCTATTGTCTGGATAAGGATTTGCTGGATGATGAAACTTACACCAGAGAGTTTCCTGCTTTTACATACCAGAGAGAAGGTGGCCGGAAGAAATTCGGGTTTCAGCCGGTTTCGAAGGAATATGCCCAGAACCTGGAAGAGGATGAGAGAGATCAGTATATCGATATTTTATCGGAAATTGCGGCCAGTCATTCCGGTGACAAGAAAGCGGAATGGAGAGGTGTATTCAGGACAGCATTTTTGTGGCACAAAAAGAAGAAAAAAATGATTTCCAAAGAGGATGGTTTCAAGATTGCGCATGGATTGGATATGAGCTATACGTTGACGGATTTCTTTTTGACCCGTGTACTGGAAAATGATGGTTTTGATTTTACGAAGTCAGCGGATGTTATCCATGCCTACTGCTGTTTCAGAAGCAAATGTTATCAGGACTTTTTAGAGTTAGAGGCCCTTTACGCTGAGGCAGCAAAGGATGTTGCTCAAGGAACAATAGAAGAAAAGCCGGAACATTTTACAGAAGGCATGCTGCCTGGAGATGAAGAAGGTGCCGGACGGAATCAGGACAACTCTTTGTTTGGACTGGTAGAAAAGTGGAAATCCGAAAATATTGAAATCGTTGATGCAGAAAAACATCTGGATAATGTGGACCTGAAGTTTATTGATTGGATGAAGGAGAAGGCACCATTTCTGGATTTGCCGGGAAAAACAGCATGTGAGATTTTTAAGAGACTGACAGCGTTTGTCTATGCAGACAAGGAAGAAAGACAGCAAAAGCTTGAGATACAGCGTGAAAATGGCCAAAATGCTTCAGATGATGACTGGGATGATGAGGAGTCACTGGAAGAGGATGCCTGGGATAACGTTGAACGGAATATTGTTTCAGATTTAAAAGGTGTATACAGTGAAGGAAGTTTGTGGCAGCTGAATCAGGTGGTGGGTGAGGCCTTCGTCAAGGAAATCCAGAAATGTCTGAATGAATTGTCCGGAAAGCTTTATAAGAATCATCCGGAACGACTGGCCAGATATCTGTTTGTGGATGCCAACGGTGAGGTGAACATTACGGTGATCACAAGCCGACTGCCGCTATTATTGTCAGGAAAAGCAAATGTGACAAAGGCAGATATGCTGTTTATGCTATGGGTGGCTTACACCTTATATCAGCGTGAAACCGGAGAGCCGGAGGCCCTCAGCGACAGAGTATGGAGTTTTATGGAGCTGGCCAATGATGTGCTGGAGAAGGCTTTTTTGCCGGCATTCTACATTCCGCATATTCTGGAACGTTCATTTTTGATCAGTTTGTGTATGAATGGGCTTGAAAGTGAAAACGAGGATATTTTCTATTTTGGTGAGTCTCCTTATGAGATATATGCTGCGATGTGTCAGTTTTCAGTCTCTGTAACAAAAGCATAACGAGGTTTATAGAGGTATGCGAGACTATTTGAAAGAAAAAACCTTTATCCGTTTTCCAGGCGGCGAATGTTATGAAATTTTGGGCATGATCGGCGAAGGTGGTTCCGGATTAATTTATTCTGCAGGAAAAGTTGTCAGGCAGGGTGAAAATTATGTGAAGGAGAACAGCCTGCGCTTTGCCCTAAAAGAATGTTATCCCATATCCAGACAGTTTAATTTTTTGAGAATGCAGTCGGGGGAAATTGTGTCGGAGAATGAATCGGAGGCTGCTGCCAATTATCTGCGCTGTGTGGCATCCATGCAGCTGAATGAAGGACAGATGACATCGGAAATTTATGATTCAGAGGCCATTCGATTGATACCGATTCAGCGAATTGCCAGCAGCGTGGAAATTTCCTTTGACAAAGGACAGCATTTTCATTATGTGAATAATGCCTTTACAGTGATGGCTTCCATGGAAAATAAAGGAGAGTCCATTGCTTCCTGGTATCAAAAGAACGGCAGATATACGATGGAGATGATTTTTAGAGTCATTCAGGAAACGTTATTTGCTGTGAGAGAAGTGCATCTGGCTGGCTATCTGCATTTGGATCTGCAGGAGGGCAATATTTTTGTGACCGGACAGCCGACGGATGAAAGTCTGACCTGTTTTCTGCTGGATTTCGGCTCAGCCAGAAAGAGACTGGCAGATGGACTGTGTGCCCCTGTGGGTGATCAGCCGATTTTCTCATCAGAGGGCTATCGGGCACCGGAGATTGTAGGAATCATGACAGGTGAAACACCGGATTTCAGATTGGGACCGGAAGCGGATTTGTACAGCATAGGCTATCTGCTTTTATATCTGCTGACAGGACGGCGTTATTCGACACGCATGCTGGAGGATGTGCGAAAGTCTTATGATGGGCATTATCTTACCAGAAAAAATATTCAGGATATGAAGTGCCCGCCCCATGCGGAAGAAATCATACAGCATATTCTGGAAAAGGCACTGGAAACAGATTCGAAGAAGCGTTATCATACGGCCGAGGAAATGTTAAAGGATGTATCTGCCGCGTTGAATGCACTTCGGCCTTATCATTCCCAGATTGCCGGAATGAAATACGATGCTTATATTTTGTACCGGTCGGATAATATTTTACATAAACATGTGGCCGTTACTTTGCAGAAATTGTTGGAGCATTTTCGGACGCCGGGACTGAAGCGGATTCAGCGGGTTTTTCTTGATGAAACGGAGTTGTCTGCGGATTATCAGGCAGACAAACAGGTGATGGATGCCCTGAAAGCCAGCCGATATCTGATTATTATCGGTCAGGATTCGTCAGGTGATGATATCTGGCAGTCAAAAGAAGTGAAATTTTTTCTGAAAACCCATAAACCTTCAGATGTACTCACAATTTTGGCTGTACAAAATCCGAAACAGTCGGAAATCTCGGAGTCATCAAAAGCGGCAGAAGCATCAAATGTGTCTGGAACATCAGAAGTGGCAGGAATAGCAGCGGTATCGGAGTATGCAGTTGTTAAAGTGGACGGCAGGGATCGTAATTTTCCGTTGGCAGCGGATATCCGGGGCGCTTCTGAGAAAGAAATTCTGAAGAAGCTGAAGAAGGATGGCTTTTTGAGAATTGCAGCACCGATTCTTTCAGTGCCTTATGACGGTCTTGTGCAGCGCTACCGAAAATATAAACTCAGAAAGAGAATCACAATGGCGGCGGTATGCCTGTCAGTGGCAGCTGTTTTCACAGTTTATGCGCTTTATCAGTCTTATCAGATTGCATTGCAGGAAACCATCGCCAGAAGGAATAAAGCACAAAATCTGTGTGTGCAGGCTATGGATCAGTATGACAGAGGAGATAAAGAGGCCGCCATTGATTCTGCACTGCAGATGAATGCCGAGGCAGGGGATACAGAAAATTATGTGATACCTGAACAACTATACACATTGAATACGGCACTGGATAGCTTTGAGTCCGGATATCGCATGCATTACTCGCCACTTCAGAAGGTAAGCGGGGATTTTTCACAGGTGGCTTTTTCAAAGAACGGCGGCGAATACAGTTATGCCATTAATCAGGAGGGAGAGTTGGAAGTCTTTTCTGCAAAGGAAGAGAAGATGATATGGACGTTGGATACAGCGGCTATTCAGTCTTTTGTGGATGAAACGATAGAAACTGAGGATGGTATTCAATTTGTTGAGGCATTAGATACACATCGTGCCATTGTGTTTATTGGAAAAGACAGTGTTGTGAAGGATGTGCATGCCTATGCCCTTGTCATTGATGCGGACAGCAGAAGTATTATCTCAGGTTTTCCGTTGGAAGAACCTATTATCAGCTACCGAACAGCGGCTGTCTCCTGCAATGAGCGCTATTTGGTTTATGAAGCTTCAAAGCTTAAGCTCTATGTGTACGATATTGAAAAAGGGTCTCAGGTTGAATGCATTTTGGCAGAAACAGGTAATAAAGAGTATCAGTTTACAGATGTGTCGATTTGTGAAGACGGAAGTAAAATTGCAATTGGAACGGAAAAAAGACTTATTGTATATGATATAGAGAGTAAGCAGATGCAAACAATTGCCAATGTTCCGATTGGCAAAGTGGTATGGACGGATAACAGCCATGTGGCGTGCATGTCTTATCAGATCCAACAGGAATATTTTGCATCCAGTGACCCATGGAGCCGTGAAAAACGACAGTATGCGATAGAAGTTTATGATATCACAAATCAGGGAAACGCAGAGACTGAGAATGAGAAAACGACGGCAGATGCAGTTATGACAGACTTGGCTTTTGATACGGATACCATGGGCCTGAAGGTGATTCATAGAAATGTGACGGATGAAAACGGAAATACAGAAACAAAGACAGCACTTCTTGGTTGGATGCGAAGCAATCTTTATTTTATCGATGCAGAGACAGGAAAGGCAGAAGATGTCCTTGCTTTTCAGTCGGATATTGTATCGATTCAGAGCAGGACAGATTCCGAAGATTCTATTTTCGTTGCTTTATATGATGGCAAAGTGATGCAGGTGACAACCAGTGAAACAATCGGAAAACGAAAAGCCTATGAAGTAGACAATGAATTGGATGGCTTTTCTTATACATCAGATAAGAAGTTGATGATGTATACAGAAGAAGGAATTGTTCTTTGCGGTTTATCAAAAGACGGGGAGATGGTACAGCATTCGTTTTCAAGTGATTCTTCAGATGACAGGTTTGTGGACGCCACTGGCAGTATGGAAGAAATGCGGCTGTCATCAGGAGAGGCCTATCGATTGATGTGGCTGAATGATACCAGCAGGGAAGAAGGTATGATCGTCAGGCATGCGGTTGAAGTGTACCCGCTTCATTCAGATGAATTACTGCTGCATTATGAATGTGAGGATGGCAATACCATTAAGATGGTAAAACTCACAGAAAATGATACCGGAACATTTCTGTGTGTGCTGGAGCTAGCAAATGACCGAAATGATGAAACAACAGGAAAAATCAAGGTGTTATCCCTGGATGAGGAAAGCGAACAGTTCTCCTATGCGCTGGATGGACAGGAGGGGGTGGATGCCTCAGGATGGTTATGGATGACGGACATAATGCCTGTGCAGGATCTATGCCATGCCATGACTTTGAATCGTGACGGTCAGCTTTATTGGGTAGATTTTGAAAAAGGAACCGTGGAACTGTTATCATTTGATGAGAATGAATGTGAGAAAATCCTAAGTATGTCCATGAGTCCGGATGGCAGGAAGATATTATTGCTGGGTGTGAAGAAAGATTATCTGCAATTATTGAGTTATGATGTGCAAAATCAGCAGATAGATGCTGATACAACCTGGCAGTCTGAGCCAACATCAAATCCGGAGAATGCATTTTTAGCGGAAAACAGTGATGGATCACAGGTGGCTGTTTATGATGGCAATGCGGAGTGTTATCTTATTGAAACAGCGCATTTGAAACAGAAACAAGTTGTTGACATTGAAAATGCCAAGAATCTGCAGCTCAGTTTTTTTGAAAATGATCAGTTCCTGTTAGGGGCAGATTCAGAGTGCATCTGGCTGTATGATTTGGATAAGCATCAGGTTGTTTCGAGTTATGCAGTCAGTATGAGAAATCATGCCATGCAGTTAACAGCTGATATCTCCGGCAGTTATTTCACATTGAAGGAAATATGGGTTACAGAGAACATTCGACAGGATGAGGGGATGAGCAAACAGAATTGTCATATTTATTTCGTGGATGAAAGCCATCAGATTTATCCTTATGCAGATGTGGCCTTTGGCTATCGGCTGCCGGATGAAGAGATGGTTTACCAGTTTAACAGTGACGGTTATGCGGAACATCCGCTGTATACGTTTGCAGATTTATATAAAAAAGCTCAGAAAGAGTAAAAAGTATCTGCTGAAATCGGTCCATGAAGGCGTGATTTTGGCAGATACTTTTATATTTAGAATGAAACAATGTAAACCGGATTTTGTCCCTGCATCAGGTGATAAGGTCCGGCCTTTTT
>NZ_JBBMEK010000126.1:0-9169 GCF_040096555.1 Coprococcus intestinihominis
GAGCCAGTCTATCGCTACTATCCGTGGAAGGCCCTCTTAAAGTCCGGGACAAAGGGCGTTGCCCTGTCGGAATACGGAAGGAACCTGATGCGGGACATGATGCTGGTGTATGACGGCGACCAGAAGCGCTACGCAAAGATTGCCGGTCACGGCTTCCGAATCCTTGCCGAGGCGGTGGAGCGGGATTTGCCCTATGAAATCAAATGCCCCGCCCTGCTCATCTGCGGCGAACAGGACAAGGCGGGGTCTTGCGTTAGATACAACAAGGCGTGGCATGAGGACACCGGAATTCCCCTGGAATGGCTCAAAGATGCTGGGCACAACTCCAACACCGACCAGCCGAAAATCGTAAACTGGCTGATCGAACAGCTGGCTCAGCGGGCGAAGTGTCTGGAGGCTTGATTTTACGAAATCAGTGACTGAAAAGAGAAGGTGTAAGCGAATGTGGAGTTACATAGTGGGGGGAGTATTCCTTGCCCTGGCAATGTATTTCATTGTCCAGGGGATACGATGCGGCGCGGCGGTGAGGGAAAGCAAAAACCGTCTTGCCGCTTACAATGCTCAGACGGCGGCATTAAGCTACGGCGATATAACTTATGTCGATTCGGGTGAGGGCGAGGTGATTTTATCCGTCCACGGCATTTTCGGCGGCTATGACCAGGCTTATGACACCTGTAAGGACTTTTGCTCCGACTATCGGATCATCGCTCCCTCACGGTTCGGATACCTGGGAAGCGACGTTTCCGGCGACGGAACGCCCGCCAGGCAGGCGGCGGCCTATGTGGAGCTGCTGGACAAGCTGGGCATTGACAAGGTTTACCTGCTGGCCACATCGGCAGGCGGCAGCGTCGCGATCCGATTTGCCCTTG
This sequence comes from Coprococcus intestinihominis, assembly GCF_040096555.1. NCBI lineage: Bacteria > Bacillati > Bacillota > Clostridia > Lachnospirales > Lachnospiraceae > Coprococcus > Coprococcus intestinihominis. The sequence continues at coordinate 870 of NZ_JBBMEK010000126.1, forward strand.
ATTATCCCCAGCGCACGAAGGGTCTGATTTTATACTGCTCCGCCATGCCGCCTGTGGAGAAGCCGGAGAAATATGCCGAATATGCCGGGCCGCCCCCGTTCCTGTGCAACGATTACATCATGTTCCTGTTAACCCCTATGTTTGAGCCGATCATGGGGATGGAGCCGTCCACCATTTACAGTATGCTGCCCATAAACGACAGAAAAGTCGGCGTGATACTGGACGCTTCCGTTACCAACCCCGATATGGCGAGGGACTTTGGGGAGTATCCGATTGAGGATTTACAGGTTCCCACGCTGATTTTCCACGCAAAGGACGATAAGCTGGCAAGCTACATCGAAACGGAGAGGGCGGTAGCAAGATTCCCAAATTGCACGTTCATTTCCTTTGAAAGCGGTGGGCATTTGCTGACGGGACACGCAGAGGAAATCAAAGAAGCGGTTTCCGATTTTGTGGAAGACAGATCGCATTGACAGAACTTCTTTTGGCACATTGCCGGGGAATGGGACAGGAGGCTCAAAATGAAACGGAAAGACAGAATCGTACTGAAAACCGCCGGGGCAATGCTTGTGCTGCTGCTGTTCTTTTTCGCGCAAGGAGCAATCGTGGTGATCACGGGAATAGAGGGCATTCCCTCCGCGCTGATCAGGGGTGCTGTGATCTGGGGGCTTGTAATTATCACATTGGCGAATTCCATCATCCGATACAAAGGAATCTCAAAGCTGGGATTTCGCAGTGCGGAAAAAGGGGCGGCAAAGAGAATGCTCTATTTTTCGCCGCTTTTGCTCATTGCCCTTTCCCCTTTTACGGTGGGAATAAACTTTAACGGTGGTGCGGCATTGATTTTAGCAAACTTGTTATTGACGTTTGGAATCGGTATGGCGGAGGAAATTTTCTTTCGGGGGATCATCTGCGGCCTGTGGCTGGGGCACGGCGAGGGAAAGGCAATGATAATCTCATCCGTTCTATTCGGGTTCAGCCATCTCCTGAACATAGCTGGCGGCGCGGAATTGGGGGAAACAGTTCTCCAGATCTGCTTCGCCCTGGTCTACGGAATGGTATTTGCCCTGATTTTCGCTGAAAGCGGCAGTCTTCTCCCCTGCGTACTGCTCCACGCTCTGCATGACTTCTGTTCCTTCATCAGCGGGGAGGCTTCCGCGCAGTTTGAGATATTTCTGGGCGCGGTACAGTTTATCGTCTTGCTGGTCTATTTCCTCTATCTGTTCCGAATAACTGCTCGCAAAAGAGAACCGGATATGAAAGGCAGATGAAAACCGATGAAAAAGTATCAAATCATGTACTACGTGGGAGCGGTGATCAGCCTGCTGGTGGGGCTGTGGCACTTTACCGTGATCCTGTGGGGCAAAATGGTGTTTGCAGGAAAACCGGAGGCGTTCTATCTCTACGGCTTTTTACTGGCGCTTTGGCTTTTCCGGGTGGCTGTGGTTGTGATCTATCCCTGCCCGCCGGAATCAAACGTGTGGATGTCCTACGGGCAGCTGAGCGGCTCTGTTCTGGTATGTCTTCTGCTGCTTGTACCGTTTATCCGAGTGGCCTGCACAAGGAAGAATCAAAAAAAGTAACAGGTCGCCTTGCGTTTTGCTCATGGCTAAAACAAGATTCATTTGAGGAGTTGCATAATGAAATATCCGATGGAAGAACTTCTCCCTTATTCCCTGCTTGCCCTTTTTGTGCTGGCAGTGTTTTACGGCATATATTTTGCCAAGATGCTGGCGCAGAAGCGCCGCGGCATCCGGACGCGGCAAATCGGACAGCGGAAAGAAAAGTCCATTCACACAGTGGAACTACTGATGAGCATGGCCACGCTGGGCGTTGTGATTGCACAGCTTTTGTCCATAGCGTTAGGCTGGAGCTGCCTTGCGACAAACGCTCGCTTTACCGGCTTTGGCACCGGGATGATCGGTGATCTGATCTTTCTCCTTTCCGTTCTCAGTATGAAGGATAGCTGGAGGGCGGGCATCCCGGATCAGGATCGCACAGAGCTGGTCACATCCGGCATCTATCGGTTCAGCCGCAATCCGGCCTTTCTCGGCTTTGACCTCATGTATATCGGTGTGATGCTGATGTACTGTAACTTGCTGACCGTGCCGCTTACAGTGTTTGCCATTGTGATGCTGCATTTACAAATTTTGCAGGAGGAACGGTATCTGGAGGAAACATTTGGCGCGGCGTACCGGGAATACAAGCGGCATACATTCCGCTATCTTGGGCGGCGATAAAGGATGGTGTATAACCATATTGATTGGACAGATTTTGTTGTAGAGTAAAGGCAACACCTCACAAAGCCGTCAGGCGGTCTTTGCGCAGTGGTGTCTTAAAAGAAAAAGGTAGTGAAAATTTATGCGTGACTTTATGATGGCGGCGCTGCCGCTGGTGGTGACCGGGATCGCTTTGCTGTGTTCTTAGCCGGACTGGCAGAAAAGAAAAAGAAGCAGGAAAAGAAAAACGGCTATGAGGCCATGGGGATGAGCCTGGGGATGTGCTTCGGGGCCGCCGTTGGCACCATTTTCCCGGAGTACATCGGCGTCACCCTGTCTATGGGGATGCTCGTCGGACTGCTGGTCGGTATGTGCGTAAAAAATTGTGAGGAGGATACCAATGAATTTTTGCCAAAAGGAGGATTGGAGGGCAGCCGTATGGGTTCTTTGCTGAAATCAACGAGGAATACGAGAGCGCTGCCCACGAGAACCTTGCGGTATATCAGAAGCGATTATCCGGGGAACCTTTCGGATGAAGAAGTCAGCTGGCTGCGAAAAAATGGCGTTACTACAATCATTGACCTGCGGGAAAAGACGGAATATGCGCAAAAGCCGTGCAGACTGGAGACGGAAAGCGGGTTTACCTACTATCATCTGCCTGTTACCGGGGGCGGAGTCGTACCAGAATCTCCGGATTCTGTTGCCGATGCTTATATCAAGATGATAGATGGACAGATGGAGCGGATTATTTGCGTCATTTTGAAGGCGGAACGCAATGTGCTGTACTTTTGCGGCGCGGGAAAAGACAGAACCGGCGTGGTTTCCGCGATCTTGCTGAAACAGCTCGGATTCAGCGACAGCGTGATCATCGAGGATTACATGAAAACGAAGGACAACCTGTTGGACTTCCTGAAAGCGTTCGCTGCAAAGCATCCGGAGGTAAACATTCATACCATTCTCCCAAGAGAGGAGAATATAAAAAAGGTTTTGGCTGCCCTTTCCCAAATCGAGGAGAAAGCGCAAAGCGTTTTTACCGGAGAAGCGGATATAAAGAAACGAAATATCGGATCAAACCTGGAGGTATATAAGTGAGTATGGAGAAAAAGGCACCGTTTATGATTACGCAGGCGCGGCCGGAGGACGCCGCCGCCCTGCTGGACTATTTGAAATGCGTCGGTGGAGAGACGGACAATCTCAGCTTCGGCCCGGAGGGCGTACCGTTGGATGTAGAGGCGGAAACGCAGTATCTGGCCGTGCAGGTCGCTTCAAAGGACAATGTGCAGTATCTTGCCTGGGCGGACGGTCAAATCATCGGAGATGCCAGTCTGAACCGCAAGCCGAGGCGCATGAGCCATCGGGGCGAGTTCGGGATCAGCGTGCGAAAAGCCTATTGGGGCTGCGGGGCCGCCTCCGCGCTCATGGAAGCCATTCTTGCGTTTGCTGTTGAAAACGGCTTTGAGCAGATCAATCTGGAGGTCCGAAGCGACAATCTCCGTGCCATCCGGCTCTATGAGAAGTTCGGCTTCCGCAAGCTGTGTACCTTCCCGGCCTTCTTCAAGCTGAACGGGCAGTACATTGACTTTGATCTGATGAACCGGGACATGCGCTAAGCAGTCATGAGTAAGATTTTTTGAAAGAGGAGAAAATGAAATGAAAAAAATACTGAATAAACTTTTCATCATAGCAAGTTTAGGTTTGATCGTAGCGGGTGCAATCTTTCTATGCGTCAGCATTTTTGACGGAAATGAGACCACGACACCATTGGCAATCGCAGTAGTGTGTATATTGCTGTCAAACCTTTTTAATGTGATTCGGATGAATATGGATAAGAAATAGCAACTTGATCATGTTCAATCAAACCAAATCTGAATCCGGAAAGAAAACCATTATGAAACAGCAAAAATTTTTCGTTATCGTTATAACCGTCTGTGCCCTCCTGCTATCTCTGGCCGGGTGCGCGTCCAGCTCCGCCTTTGACGGCAGCAACGCAAAGAACGCGGATTCCTACCACTTGGATGTCAAAACCATGAACGGCACGGACACCCACACCCTGGAGCTGAAGCAGGGTGATACGCTCAAAATTTTATTCGAGACGGTGAACGGGTCGCTGGAGATGAAGATCACTTCACCGGACGGAACCGCGCTTTACCAGGGGGATGGAACAGTGAAGGAATTTACCGTGGAGGCTCCTGTGGACGGTCCCTACGCAATCGTCGTCGCGGGGCAGAAGGCAAAGGGCAGCATCCATATTGATGTGGAAAAAGTGCCTGCGAGTACGGAACCGGCGGAGACACCGGAGCCGTCGAATTCCACTGTGGAAGAAGAAATCCTTCCCGCTGAGGCTCCTACCAGGGAAACGACGGACACCTCCGTTTCCATCGCGCCACCGGTGCAGGAGCATAATAATCCGGATGCCGTGACAGCGGACGATCTGGTTGGCCCGTGGCATCTGGTGGAAGATGAAAAAGACAATGCCACCGCTATGGAGGCGATCCCCGGCGCTATGGAGTTCGGCAGCAGCATGGAGATCACAAGCGATGGCCATATCTCATGGCACATTGGAGCGGAGGGCGGAACCGGTACATATTTGCTGAGTGGCGATATTCTCTCCGCCGACATGACCAATGACTTTGACCAAAGCTCCATGAAAATGGAGTTTACGGCTGAGAAAACGGATGACGGGACTTTCCTGTACACAGAATATAAGGGGCTCTTGCTTTGCTGGTCCCAGGGCGAGGGCGAAACAGGAAAGGGTGGAGATGATGAAGCTGAGTCGGGTTATCCGGGAGCGGATGTGGTAGAGATTGTGAATCTCCGCGGCGACACGACAACGGTATATAAATTAGCGGACGGCACCTATGCAGGTGTCAGATTTTTCGAAATTATAAGCGTGAAAAGATGAGAGGAGTTGGTTGACGGATGAAAAAAGATCATGCAAAAAAGCGATATATTGGAAAGATAATAGTGGCGTTTCTATTTGGAGCTGCAATCATGGCATTCATAAGATATATATCTTATGGGGGCATGAACTCCGGAACACAGGTAAATAATGAAGAATTTCTGAAAGTTGCAGAGGAAATCGATGATATTGCGATACCGGAAAATGTAAAGATATTCGCTCTTGGAGAGGCGACCCACGGAAATAAAGAATTTCAAGAATTAAAGCTTGATTTGTTTAGAAAAATGGTCGAGGAATATAACTGCAAGGCCTTTGCCTTAGAAGCAGATTATGGTGGATGCTTATTGGTAAATCAATATATACACGGTGAGGGGAAATTTACGGAAGATGATGCAGTGAAAGCACTTGCTTTTCATATTTACCAGACGGATGAAATGAGGGCATTGATTCGCTATATGGCAGATTATAATAAACAGGCAAAACCGGAAGAGATGTTAAGCTTTTATGGGTTTGATATGCAAAACTCCGACTTGGATCAAAAATGTGTAGATGAAGCATTTTCAGAACTTAAGATGCAGTATACCGATATGGAAGATGCTGCGGAAACTTTAAAGAATATACCGGGGATGGAAATGTATGCGCAGGCAGCGAGATGTTATCTGCAAAATCAGGAGCTTAGTAAAGCGTCAAATGTAGATTATGCAAAAATAAGGGATCATTATATGGCTGAAAACATCGACTGGATTTATGAGCATGTTCAGAAAGGAAACGAATCTATGCTTATGATTTCGGGGCATAACGGACATGTGGCGAAGAAGAGTACATATACTACATTCATGGGTAAAGAACTGTTTGAAAAATATGGTGATGACTATTTTGTCATTGGCACAGATTTTTACAAAACAGAATGCAATTTGCCTGGAAAAAATGGAAAAAGAATTACACGAAAATTTTATTCTGCTGACCCTTTGGCAAATACAGCGCATGCTCTTGGGATGGATATGACGTATCTTGATTTTAATAAACTGCAGAAATCAGAAGAAATAAAGAAAATTATCAATCAGAGTATGCTGATGGGATCACTCGGAGAGGGTTATAGCTTTTTGAATAAGATCTTACCGAATAGTTACAGAATCAATGATGTCCCAGCAGAATTATATGACGGAATGATTATTGTGATAAATGCGACACCAACAGATATAAAGCATTAATGAAAAAATATGGAGGGAGGAACAAATGATGATATAGGATATTTATCCACACAAATTACATAATGAATATGACAACGATATCGTACCTTGCAAGGACGATATCGTTCTTTGCTTCGATGGTGAAAACTTGCTTGTAAAATTGGATGGGAAGATGATTTTTCCTAAGGTTTCAGATTTTGAAGAGGGAACAGAATTTACATATTTGTTTAAACTGGATGATTAGCCATTTTTTCTGCTGAGAGGTACAGATCGTATCATAAAACATGTTGGTGAAGAAAATGAGGCAGTGATCGAAAGTGAAAAACTGAAAGAATTCGAACTGATAGAATCCAGATCAATTCGGTATAAGGGGATCGGAGAAAAGCATGAGATCGAGCGTCATGCAGATGGGACTGTAACCAGAAAAGCCAAGAGGTACACTGGGAAGAAAGAGTGAATGGTTTATTATGGAGTTTAGCAACTCGTCATTTTTGGATTTGGTAAATCCCGAAAAATTATTTTTTATAGGGAACAGAAACCTTCAGTTTGTATGTACGGTAAATCTAAACTGTATTTTAGCAACATATCTTGAGTGGGGGCAGAAAGTGCCCCCACTTTCACTATTTGGGGGGGGCGAAAAGCGCCGTCAAAATCATAAAGTGGGGGCGGAAAGCGCCACCAAAGTGATAAAATGGGGGCAAAAGCGCCCCCACATAGAATAAACAAAGGGTTCAAGGGGAAAAACATTTCCTGCTGGTTAATTAAATTGAATAAAAATTAAATACTGTTCAATTGTGCAATCTATATGAATCTGATATGCTGAGGATACAAAAGCTTTTGAATTTTTTAGGAGATGATGCAAATGGATATAGGCGTTGTTATAAAAAAATATAGAAAAGAAGCTGGTATGACGCAGGAGGAGATGGCAAACAGATTAGGCGTGACGACACCGGCTGTAAACAAATGGGAGAATAGTAATTCCAAGCCGGATATTGAATTGCTGGCACCAATTGCGAGACTGCTTGATATTTCGCTTGATACATTACTTTCTTTTCATGAAAATCTTTCAGATACTGAAATCGAAGAAATTATCAGGAAGATGGACAGGATGTTTTCAGAAGAAGGCTATGAAAAGACTTATGAATGGGCATTGAGGCTTATAAAGGAATATCCGAATTGTAATATGCTTATCTGGCAGGCTGCGGTAATGCTTGATGCAAGAAGAATAACAGATAAATGCACGAATCCGGAAAAATATGATAAGCAGATTAACGCATGGTATGAGCTGGCACTACATGATGAGAATGAAGAGATACAGCATCATGCAGCAGATTCCTTATTTGGATTTTATTTACGTAAGAAGAATTACACCAAGGCGGAAAAATATCTGGACTATTTTTCAGAACACGATCCTATGAAAAGTTATTATCAGGGAAGATTACTCCAGGAGCAGGGGAAAATCAAAGAAGCATATGAGAAATATGAAAATGTTATTTTTTCTGGCTTTAGTACACTTAATTTTGTGCTTTCCACAATGGCTGGACTGGCATTGCGGGAAAATGATATCGGTTATGCGAGATTTCTGTCAGGGAAAGTACAGGCAGTTGCTCATACATTGGAAATGGGAAAATATAATGAGTATTCGCCAATGCTTGATATTGTATGTGCAGGGAAAGATGTAAAGGGAACATATAAGGTAGTAAAACATCTTCTTGATAATGTGGGTACTATGTATGATTTTAGAAAGTCTGGTTTATATAAGCATATGAAGTTCAGAGATATTGATGAAGCTATATTAGATGGTGTAAAAGAAAAACTTCTTGAAGGATTCAGGAATGGGGAAGAGTTCGGCTACATGGCAGGATATGAACCGTGGGAGAAATTAATCTTTGACAGATAAGTTTTTTTGAAAACTGCCGTTTGGTAAAATCTATTAGCGGATGAACTTACAAAAGAATATGGAAAAAGCTTTTCAAAAAGAAATCTGCAATA